>NZ_JAIUJZ010000070.1:0-14752 GCF_020176775.1 Saccharopolyspora sp. 6M | reverse complement strand
CTTGCGGTCCCCCGCCAATACGCCCCCCCCCCCCCCCCCGGCGGGCGCCCCCCCCCCCCCGCGGCGGCGCCCTTCGCGCGTTCTCCGCCTTCTCTCCAGCGGTGAAGCCGTGAGCGGCGACCACGCAGCCCGGCCACCCGCCCCACCTCGCAGAACGAGCCCGGAGACACCGACAGAGACGAACTCTGCGTGATCGTCGTCGCTCGATGGGCGGACGCTGCGGCGCGTCACGGGGTGAAAGCGCCGGGGCCGGTGCGAGATTCGGCCGCATGCCGCTGATCGAATCGCCGTCCGATCCGGACCTGGTGCCCGAAGACGACGCCGAGCACCGCGAACCGATCGGCGCGCTCCGCCTCGGCGCGGTCGCGGCGGCCACGGTGCTCGCCGGCTACCTGCTGTCCGCGACGTTGCTCGCGCTCGCCACCGGCACCGCGAGCGGCCCGGAGATCGGCGCCGGCACCCTGCTGGCCGCGGCCGTGCCGGGCTGGCTGGTGGCGCACCAGGTGCCCCTGGTGGTGCTCGGGGCCCCGCTGTCGGTGCTGCCGTTCCTGCCCACCGCCGCGCTCGGGCTGCTGATCGCCGCGATCACGGCGGCCTTCCTGCGCCGCACCGGCTTCGACACCGCGCGCGACGCCGTCCGGGTGATCGGCGCGGTGGCGGCCGGGCACGCGGTGCTCGGCGCCGTGCTGGCCGCGCTGCTCAGCGGTGCCGTCGACGCCTCGGTGCCGGGCGCTTTCCTGCGCTGCGGGCTGGTCGCGGCCGCGGGTTCGGCGGCCGGGGCCTGCCGCGCCGGGGAGCTCCCGGCCGCGGTGCGGCGGCTCGCCGGGCCGACGATCAGCGCGGGGCTGCGCGGCGCGCTGCTGGTGTCGGCGTGCGTGCTCGTCGCCGGTGCGCTGGTGGCGGTCGTGGCGCTGTGCCTGTCCGCGGCGCGCGCCGGGGAGGTGCTGGGCCGCGCGGGCACGGCCGGTGACGCGTTCGGCCTGCTGCTGCTGTCGCTGCTGTACCTGCCGAACGCGGCGCTCGCCGGGTGGTCCTTCGCGGCCGGTCCGGGGATCAGCGTCGGCGGGTTGACCGCGCGGTTCTACGAGACCGCGCCGGGAGCGGTCCCGGACGTGCCGCTGCTGGCGGCGCTGCCGACCGGCGCCGCAGCCTGGTGGTGGCCGGTGGTGCTGGTGCTGCCGGTGGCCGCGGGCGCGGTCGTCGGTCTGCGCTGCGGCCGGGAGCTGGACCAGGCGCGGCGCCCGGCGGCGGTCGCGGTGGCCGCGGCGGTCGCGTCGTTCGGCGTGCTGGTGGTCGCGGCCCTGGCCGGGGGGAGCGCGGGCGGCGGGCCCTTCGACCCGATCTCGCTGCATTCCCCGGCGCTCGCCCTCGTCACGTTCGGCTGGGTGCTGGTGCCCGCGCTGCCCGCGGTGTGGCTGTTCCCCGTGCCCTGGCGGCCGGTGGACGAGTTCGCGGCGGAGCTCGACGGCGCCGCCGACCCCGACGACGAGGAGCGGGCCGAGCTCGGCGGTGCGGACGGCATCGGCCTCGACGGCGGGGACGACGTGGACCTCGACGACGAGGATCCGGACGGCACGGCCGAGGAGGTCGACGAGTGGGACGGCGTCGACGAATGGGACGGCGCCGACGAGCCGGACGATCCGGACGAGCTCGACGAGGAAGCCGGCGAACCGGCCGACGAGTCCGGCTCCGGCGGCCCGGCCGCCGCAGACCCCGGGTTCGAGTTCGACGAGGCGGAGTGGGCCGACCTCGTGCGCCGCGCGCAGGAGGCCGAGGAACCCGACCAGGCCCGGTCCTGGTCCGGCGACATCCACGGCGACGCCGACGTCCCCGAACCCCGCCCTCGCGACGATGCGTCCCGGACCGCCGACGACGACGCGGACGGCCCGGCCTCCCGCTGACCGGTGCGGTGAGGGCTGGGCCACTCGCCCGGGACCTGGCCGAGTCCCGCACCGGGCCGCCGCCTACGCTGCTCGGTGAGATCGTGACCAGGCACTGTCAGGAGTCAGAGCTGAGCACCCCCGCATCGAACGCGGCCTCCGCAGCACGACCGGACCCTGCCCCCGGCACTCCCGAACCGGACCCGTCCGCGCGACCGCAGACGCGGTTCCGCCCCGGCGATCCGGCCCGCGTGGTCGTGCTGGTCTCCGGTTCCGGAACCCTGCTGCAAGCCCTCCTCGACGCCACCGCGCGCCCCGGCTACCCGGTGCGCGTCGTGGCGGTCGGCGCCGACCGGCCCGGCATCGAAGGTCTCGCGCGCGCCGAGCGCGCCGGCATCCCGACCTTCGTGCGCCGCGTCGCCGACCACGCGACCCGGCAGGACTGGGACGAGGCGCTGACCGAGGCGTGCGCCGAGCACGAACCGGACCTCGTGGTGTCCGCCGGTTTCATGAAGCTCGCCGGGGAGCGCTTCCTCGCCCGCTACGGCGGCCGCTACTTGAACAGCCACCCGGCACTGCTGCCCGCGTTCCCCGGCATGCACGGGGTGCGCGACGCCCTCGCGCACGGGGTGCGGGTCACCGGCTGCACGCTGTTCGTGGTCGACGCCGGGGTGGACACCGGGCCGATCCTGGCGCAGGAGGCGGTGCCGGTGCTGCCCGACGACGACGAGGCGAGCCTGCACGAACGCATCAAGGCGGTCGAGCGGTCGCTGCTCGTGGAGACCGTGGAACAGCTCGCGCGGCACGGCTGGACCGTGCAGGGACGGAAGGTGGAAATCCCGTGACCGAGAACTCGCAGGAACGGCGGCCGGTGCGCCGGGCGCTGATCGGCGTGTCCGACAAGTCCGGCCTGCTGGACCTGGCCACCGGGCTGCACGCGGCAGGCGTCGAGATCGTCTCGACCGGTGGCACGGCGCGCGCCCTCGCCGACGCCGGCGTGCCGGTCACCCCGGTCGAGGAGCTCACCGGGTTCCCGGAGGCCCTCGACGGCCGGGTCAAGACGCTGCACCCGCGGGTGCACGCGGGCCTGCTCGCGGACCTGCGCCGACCGGAGCACGCCGACCAGCTCGCCGAACTGGACATCCCGCCGTTCGACCTGCTGGTGGTCAACCTGTACCCGTTCGTGCGCACCGTCGCCTCCGGCGCGGCGCCCGACGAGGTCATCGAGCAGATCGACATCGGCGGCCCCGCCATGGTGCGCGCCTCGGCGAAGAACCACGCCAACGTGGCCGTCGTCGTCGACCCCGGCAAGTACGAGTGGCTGCTGGAGCAGGTGCGCGCCGGTGGCTTCACGCTGCCCGAGCGCGTCGAGCTGGCCGCGGAGGCGTTCCGGCACACCGCGTCCTACGACGTGGCCGTCGCGGGCTGGATGAGCCGGGTGCCCACCGGGGACGACGCCGCGTTCCCCGGCTGGCTCGGCGAGACCTGGGAGCGGCGCTCCGCGCTGCGCTACGGCGAGAACCCGCACCAGGCCGCCGCGCTGTACGTCTCCGGCGGGGAGGCCACCGGGCTCGCCGCCGCCGCGCAGCTGCACGGCAAGGAGATGTCGTACAACAACTACGTGGACGCCGACGCCGCGTGGCGCGCCGCCCACGACCACGACCGGCCCTGCGTGGCGATCATCAAGCACGCCAACCCCTGCGGCATCGCCGTCGCCGAGGGCATCGCCGACGCGCACCGCAAGGCCCACGAGTGCGACCCGGTGAGCGCCTTCGGCGGCGTCATCGCGGCGAACCGCGAGGTCACCGTGCCGATGGCCGAGCAGATCGCGGAGGTGTTCACCGAGGTCGTGGTGGCCCCCGGTTACGCCGACGGCGCGGTCGAGGTGCTGGCCCGGAAGAAGAACGTCCGGGTGCTCACCGCGCAGCCGCCGCGTTCCGGCCGGGTCGAGATGCGGGCCATCTCCGGCGGGACGCTCGTGCAGCAGTCCGACGCGATCGACGCCGACGGGGACGACCCGGCGAACTGGACGCTCGCCGTGGGGGACCCGGCGGACGAGGCCACGCTCGCGGACCTGCGGTTCGCCTGGCGCGCCTGCCGCGCGGTGAAGTCGAACGCGATCCTGCTGGCCGACGACGGCGCCACGGTCGGCGTCGGCATGGGCCAGGTCAACCGGGTGGACTCGGCGCGGCTCGCGGTGGCGCGGGCCGGGGAGCGGGTCTCCGGTTCGGTGGTCGCCTCCGACGCGTTCTTCCCGTTCGGCGACGGACCGCAGGTGCTCGTCGACGCCGGGGTGCGGGCGATCGTGCAGCCGGGCGGCTCGGTGCGGGACGAGGAGACGGTCGAGGTGTGCCGGGCGGCGGGGATCCCGCTGTACCTGACGGGCACCAGGCACTTCGCCCACTGATCTGCTGCGCCCGGTCCGGTCGGCCGGGGTGGTGCTCCGGGGAGGGGCGGTGCGGGCCTTCGGGTCCGCGCCGCCCCTCTTCTCGTGCGCGCCGGGTTGTCGGTGGGCGGGGGCAGGATGTGGGTGTCCGGCGGGCTTCTCGGGACGGGACGCGCCTACCTGCGGTTATCGAACTTGTGTTCGCTCTTTGGTGTGAACGCCTTGACGGCGGGCTCCTGGCCAGGGTTTACTTGAGCCAGTCGAACAAGGGTTCGATCTTCGGTCGGGTCGGGAACGACCTGCGGTGCGGTCCAGGGGCGGGGTGCCCGGGCCTACCGGTGACCGGGGACTCCGGGCGTCGCGGGGGCGCGCGGAACGAGGGTGATCGGGACGGTGATGTCGAGGAAGGGACGCAACGGCAACGGCGGCGGTCCGCAGTGGAACGGGGACCGCCGGAAGTACTGAACTACCGGAAAGAAACTCCGGAGCGGTCGCCGTCGGGGGGCGGTCGTTCCACGAGGTGGTGCCGTTCGGGTGCAGACGGCACGTCCTCACCGCTGTCTCCCCACAGCGGACGTGGGTGCCCGAGACGGGGTCGGGCATCCCTGCGAACGAGGTGGGGAGACAGCGGATGTCCGCGAGCACGTCCTTGGTGGCGTTGGACGGGGTGACCACGGCTCACGGGGTGTCCGTGGCCACCTCGGTCGCCGAGGCGGGTGGCGATCCCGTTGCGGGACGGGTGCTGCCCGCGCGGGCGGAATTCGCCGCCGTGCTGCCATGGCCAGGCCTGCGCCGTGGCAGCACGGTGGCGGTGCACGAATCGACTTCCCTGCTGTTCGCCCTGCTGTCCGAGGCGACGGCGGAAGGATCTTGGGCAGCGGTCGTCGGGCTCCCGGGGATCGGCTTGACCGCGGCGGCCGAGGCAGGCGTGGAGTTGTCCCGGCTGGCCTTGGTGCCGAACCCGGGGGACGACCCGGTCGCCGTGATCGCGGCCCTGCTGGACGGGGTGGATATGGTGGTGGTCGGCCGCCCGGGACTGGTGACCGAGGCCGACGCCCGCCGGTTGTCCACCCGGGCCCGGCACCGCGGTGCGGTGCTGCTGCCGTTCGGTGCCTGGCCGGGTGCCGAAGTGCGGTTGCGGTGCGGGCAGGCGCGGTGGCGCGGTGTGGGGCAGGGCCACGGGCACCTGCGGGAACGCGAGGTCACCGTGCGCGCGGGCGGACGCGGGGCGGCCTCCCGGCCGCGCTCGTGCCGGATGCTGCTGCCGGGACGCGGCGGGCCAGCGGCACCGCTGGAGTCCCCCGCGCCGTGGGAACCCGCCGCGCCGTTGGGGCCCGCCGCGCCGTTGGAGCCCGTGGCACCGCTGGAAACCGCCGCTCGGCCGGGACCTGCGGCTCGGCCGGAACCGTCGACGCCGCTGGAACCGGTGGCGCCGTGGGAACCTGCGGCTCGGCCGGGACCGTCGACGTGGGAACCCGCTGCGAGGTCCACGGCCGCCACGGGTTCGGGCGGAGGAGCCGGTTCCGGGCGGAACGCGGGCTCCGACGGGGTGCCGGATTCCGCCGGTGGGGCGAGGTCCAACGATGTCGGGCCCCACGGCACCGGCCCAGGAAGCGCCTGCGCCAGCGGGGCGGTGAGGTCCAGCGGAGCAGCGCGGTCCAGCGGAGCAGCCGGGTCCAGCGGGGCAGCGGCGCGGTGCGCGCTGCGCCCGGTGCGGAGCGGCGATCGTGCCGGCTGACGTCACCCGCCCCACTCCACCCCGGTCGGCCGGGGCTCCGGCCGCGGGGCACGACTCCGCGGTGCGGCGGTTCCTGGTGTGGTGCCCGGACTGGCCGGTGGTGGCGGCCTCCCGCGCCGACGACCTCGACCCGCTGGCACCCGCGGCCGTGTTCACCGCGAACCGGGTGCTGGCCTGCTCGGCGACCGCCCGGGACGCCGGGGTCCGGCGCGGGATGCGGCGCCGGGAAGCGCAGGGCCGGTGCCCGGAACTCGTGGTGTCCGAACACGACCCGGCGCGGGACGCGCGGCTGTTCGAACCGGTGGTGGCCGCGGTCGAGCAGTTGACCCCGGGCGTGGAGGTCGTGCGTCCGGGGCTGGTGGCGGTGCCCGCGCGCGGCCCCGCCCGCTACTTCGGGGCGGAGGAGACCGCCGCGGAACGGCTCGTCGACCAGGTCGCCGCGCGGGCCGGGGTGGAATGCCAGGTGGGCGCGGCCGACGGCCTGTTCGCCGGGGTCCTCGCGGCCCGGCGCGGCGTGCTGGTGCCACCGGGCGGGAGCCGGGAGTTCCTCGCTCCGCTCGGCATCGGCGAGATCGACCAGCCCGCGCAGCGGCTCACCGCGAACCGCGCGGAACTGGTGGACCTGCTGCGGCGCTTGGGGATCCGCACGCTCGGCGAGTTCGCCGCGCTGCCCCCCGGCGACGTCACCACCCGCTTCGGCTCCGACGCGCTGCTGGCGCAGCGCTCCGCGCGCGGCGAGGAGGAACGCCCGCCGGACCGGCGCCGCCCGGAACCGGAGCTCACGGTCACCGAACGGCTGGACCCGCCGGTCGATCGGGTGGACGCGGCGGCGTTCGCGGCGAAGGCGCTGGCCGAGCGGCTGCACCGGTTGCTGGCGGACCGCGGCGTCGCCTGCACGCGGCTGGGCATCGCCGCGCGGACCGAGCACGGCGAGGAACTGCACCGGGTGTGGCGGTGCGCGGAACCGCTGACCCCGGCCGACACCGTGGACCGGGTGCGCTGGCAGCTCGACGGCTGGCTCAGCGCCCGGTCGCGGGAACCGCGCCCCACCTCGGGGGTGGCGGTGCTGGCGCTGTCCCCGGAGGAGGTCGTGGGTGCGGGCGGGCTCCAACTGGACCTGGTGCGCTCGGCGACCGGTGCCGCCGACGCCCGTGCGGGACGCGCGTTCGTGCGCGTGCAGGGGCTGCTCGGGCCGGACCGGGTGCTGGTGGGCGTGCCCTCCGGCGGTCGGGACGCGCGGGACCGCGTGACGCTGGTGCCGTGGGGCGCGGAACGCCACCCGCGGCTGGAACCGGACCGCCCGTGGCCGGGGCGGATTCCGGCGCCGTCCCCGTCGGTGCTGCCCGAGGAACCGTGGCCCGCGACGGTGCTCGACGAGTCCGGAGAACCGGTGCGGCTCACCGCGCGAGCGGAGCTGACGGCGCCACCCCGGCGGGTGCTGGTGCGCGGTCGCGGCCGGGAGATCGTCGGCTGGGCCGGTCCGTGGCCGCTGCGGGAACGCTGGTGGGACCAGGGCCCCGGCAGGCGGGAGGCGCCGCTGATCGTGCGGCTGCAGGTGGTCCTCGCCCCGGACACCGGAGCGGACGAATCCCGGGCCGGCGGCGGCCAGGACGACCGGCACGACCGGCACGACCAGGAAGACCAGGACGACCCGGGCGAAGTGGCCTTGCTGCTGGTGCACGAGGACGCCGCCTGGTGGGTGCAGGGGGTGTACCGATGAGCTGGTTCAACCCGCCGCAGAGCTGGTCGGAGCTGGAGAAGGCGCTGTCCGGCGCCGGCCCCCCGCCGCGCGACGAGCGCTATCCCGCCGACGACGACCCCGAGCGGACCCGCGCGCCCCACGGGGCCGGCGGCGAACCCGGGCCGGCCGAAGTCCCCTACGCGGAGCTGCACGCGCACTCGCACTTCAGCTTCCTGGACGGCGCCGGCCACCCGGAGGAGCTGGTCGCCGAAGCCGCCCGTCTCGGCCTGGAAGCGGTGGCGCTGACCGATCACGACGGCATGTACGGGGTGGTGCGCTTCGCGGAGGCCGCCGCCGAGCACGGCGTGCGCACCCTCTTCGGCGCTGAACTGGGCCTGGGCAGCGGCGGCGGCCGGGCTTCCGCCCGCACCGGCGAACCGGACCCGCCGGACCGGCACCTGCTGGTGCTGGCCCGCGGCCCGGAGGGCTACCGCCGGTTGTGCCGGGCGATCACCACGGCGCAGCTGCGCGGCGGGGAGAAGGGCCGCCCGCACTACGACCTGGCGGAGCTGGCGGCGGAGGCCGCGGGGCACTGGCTGGTGCTGACCGGCTGCCGCAAGGGCGCGGTGCGCGCGGCGTGGACCGAGGGCGGGACGCCCGCGGCCGCGGCGGAGCTGGACCGGCTGGTGGCGCTGTTCGGCGCCGAGAACGTGGCCGTGGAGCTCACCGACCACGGGCTGCCGGAGGATTCGGTGCGCAACGACGCCCTGTTCGAGCTGGCGCGCAGCCGCGGGCTGCGGGCGGTGGCGTCCACGGCGGCGCACCTGCCCTCCCCGGAGCGGGAGCGGCTCGCCGCGGTGCCGGCGGCGATCCGGGCGCGCGGCAGCCTGGACGAGCTGGACGGCTGGCTGCCGCCGTCGGCGGGCGCGCACCTGCGGTCCGGCGCGGAGATGGCTCGCCGGTTCGCCCGCTACCCGGGGGTGGTGGCCGCGGCCGCCGAGCTGGGCCGGGAGTGCGCGTTCGACCTGCGGCTGGTGGCGCCGCGGCTGCCGCCGTTCGACGTGCCGCCGGGCCGCACGGAGGCCCAGCACCTGCGGGAGCTGACGATGCGGGGCGCGCTGGACCGCTACGGCCCGCCGGAGCGGAACCCGGCCGCGTACCGGCAGCTGGAGCACGAGCTGGCGGTGGTCGAACGGCTGGGCTTCCCCGGCTACTTCCTGGTGGTGCACGACATCGTCCGGTTCTGCCAGGAGCAGGACATCCTGTGCCAGGGCCGGGGTTCGGCGGCGAACTCGGCGGTGTGCTTCGCGCTGCGGATCACGAACGCGGACCCGGTGCGCTACGAGCTGCTGTTCGAGCGGTTCCTCGCCCCGGAGCGGGACGGCCCGCCGGACATCGACCTGGACATCGAGTCGGACCGCCGCGAGGAGGTCATCCAGTACGTGTACGGCCTGCACGGCCGCACGCACGCCGCCCAGGTGGCGAACGTGATCTCGTACCGCCCGAAGTCGGCGGTGCGGGACGTGGCGCGGGCGCTCGGCCACTCGCCGGGCCAGCAGGACGCGTGGAGCAAGCGGGTGGAGTCCTGGCACGAGCTGCCCGCGGACGAGGAGATCCCGGCGCAGGTGCGGGAGCTGGCGGACCAGCTGATCGGTTTCCCCCGCCACCTGGGCATCCACTCCGGCGGCATGGTGCTGTGCGACCGGCCGGTGAGCGAGGTGTGCCCGGTGGAGTGGGCGCGGATGCCGGGCCGCACGGTGCTGCAGTGGGACAAGGACGACTGCGCCGCCGCGGGGCTGGTGAAGTTCGACCTGCTGGGGCTGGGCATGCTCTCGGCGCTGCACTACGCGATCGACCTGGTCGCCGAGCACCACGGCCGCCGGGTGGACCTCGGCGAGCTGGACCTGGCCGACGACGCGGTGTACGAGATGCTGCGCCGCGCCGACGCGATCGGCGTGTTCCAGGTGGAGAGTCGCGCGCAGCTGGCGACGCTGCCGCGGTTGAAGCCGCGCGAGTTCTACGACCTGGTGGTGGAGGTGGCGCTGATCCGCCCCGGCCCCATCCAGGGCGGTTCGGTGCACCCGTACATCCGCCGCCGCAACGGGCTGGAGGAGTGGGACTACGAGCACCCGCTGATGGCGGGGGCGCTGGCGAAGACGCTGGGCGTCCCGCTGTTCCAGGAGCAGCTGATGCAGCTGGCGGTGGACGTGGGGGGGGGGTCGCCCGCGGAGGCCGACGAGCTGCGCCGGGCGATGGGCGCGAAGCGCTCGGGAACGCGGATGCGGCGGCTGCGGGACCGGTTGTTCGCGGGCATGGCGGCGAACGGCATCGGCGACGAGCTGGCGGAGCGGGTGTACGCGCGGCTGCTGGCGTTCTCGAACTACGGGTTCCCGGAGAGCCACGCGTTGAGCTTCGCGCTGCTGGTGTTCGCCAGCGCCTGGTTCAAGCGCTACTACCCGGCGGCGTTCTGCGCGGCGCTGCTGAAGGCGCAGCCGATGGGGTTCTACTCGCCGCAGTCGCTGGCCGCGGACGCGCGCAGGCACGGCCTGCGGGTGCTGGGCCCGGACGTGAACGCGAGCCGGGTGCGCGCCGACCTGGAGCCGGACGAGCGTTCGGACGGCGGGCAGGCGGTGCGGCTGGGCGTGGCGTCGGTGCGCACCGTCGGCGAGGCCGTCGCGGAGCGGCTGGTGGCGGAGCGGGCCGAGCACGGCCCGTTCGCGGACCTGCCGGACGTGGTGCGGCGGGTGGGCCTGTCGGCGCCGCAGATGGAGGCGCTGGCGACGGCGGGCGCGTTCGGCTGCTTCGGCCTGTCCCGCCGGGAGGCGCTGTGGAACGCGGCCGCCGCGGCGGCGGACCGGCCGGACCGGTTGCCGGGCACCACGGTGTCGGCGGCGGCGCCGGTGCTGCCGGGGATGGACGGGGTGGAGCTGGCCGCGGCGGACGTGTGGGCGACGGGCGTGTCGCCGGACAGCTTCCCGGTGCAGTTCGTGCGGTCCCGCCTGGACGGTTGGGGAGCGGTCCCGGCCGCGGGGCTGGCGGAGGTGGCGCACGGGACGCGGGTGCTGGTGGGCGGTGCGGTGACGCACCGGCAGCGCCCGGGGACGGCGGGCGGCATCACGTTCCTGAACCTGGAGGACGAGACGGGGATGGTCAACGTGGTGTGCTCGCCGGGCCTGTGGGCGCGCTACCGCTCGGTGGCGCGGGGCAGCGCGGCGCTGCTGGTGCGCGGGACGGTGGAGCGCTCCGAGGGGGTGGTGAACCTGCGGGCGGACCGCTTGCAGCGCCTCGACATGAGAATTCCCTCGACATCCCGCGACTTCTGTTGACTGCTGCTCCCCCTTTGCTGCGAGGGGGTGGGGTGGCGGAACCTCAGCGGTTCCCTCGCTGCGGGATCGATTTCCCAAGTGGCTCCGCCACGAGGGAAATCGCTGTCCTCGCGAGGAAACCGCTGAGAACCCGCGGGTGGTCCGGTTGCTTTGGTGGTCGTTGGCTCAGCGGCTTCGCCGCTGACAGGAATGGTCAGCCGGCCGGTTCGCAGCGGCGGAGGGCGAGCAGCACGTAGGTGCGCACGGCCTGCTCCAGGTCGGCGAGGGGCACGTGCTCGTCGTGGGCGTGCGCGTAGCGGATGTCGCCGGGGCCGAACTGCAGCGTCGGCACGCCGGCGGCCGCGTACAGGCGCAGGTCGGTGCCGTAGGGGGCGCCGAGCACCCGCGGTTCCGCGCCGCCCGCGCCGCGGATCGCGCCGCGGGTCTCGTCCAGCAGCGGGTGGCCCGCCGGGAGCCGCCCGCTGGCGAACACGCCGCCGGGCCAGCTCACCCGCACCGGGTGCTCGGCGAGCCACGGGTCGGCGGCGCAGGCTTCGGCGACGGCGGCGGTGAACTCGGCCTTCGCGGTGTCGAGGTCCTCGTCCAGCCGCACCCCGTACCGGCCTTCGGCGACGGCGAGGTCGGGCACCGTGCTGGCCCAGTCCCCGGCGCGCACCACGCCGACCGACAGCGGGTACGGCAGGTCCAGGTGTGCGACCAGCGGATCCGGGTCGGCGTTGCGCCGCGCCTCCAGCTCCCGCAGCGCGGGCAGCAGCCCGGCGAGCCCGTCGACCGCGTTCACCCCGCGCAGCCGGGTGGAGCCGTGCGTGCTCTGCCCGGGCACTTCCAGCCGGAAGGTGAGCGAGCCGCCGTTGGCGGCGACGACATCGCCACCGCTGGGTTCGGCGAGCACGACGGCCTGCGCCCGGTGCCCGCGGCGCAACGTCGCGAACGCGCCGAGCCCGCCGTCCTCCTCGCCGACGACCGCGTGCACCCCGACGGGCCGCCGCAGCGGGATGCCCGCGGTGCGCAGCGCCTCCAGGGCGCCGAGGAACGCCGCGATGCCGCCCTTCATGTCGCAGGTGCCGCGGCCGGCGGCGACGCCGTCGTGCACGCGCAGCGCGTACGGGTCGCGGTCCGGCCAGCGGTCCAGGTCGCCGGGCGGCACCACGTCGGTGTGGCCGCAGAACACCAGCGCCGGTTCGCCGTCGCCGAGGACGCCGACGCAGCCGTGCGCCACGTCCCGTTCGGCCTCCTGGCCGGGGAAGCCGGGCTGCGCGGCGAGCTCGTCGAGGTCGATGCGCCAGTGGTCCACCCGGTGCCCGAGCCCGCGGAGCCGGTCGGCGCACCACTGCTGCGCGTCCTGCTCGCCGCGGCTGCCGCCGACGCTGGGAATGGCGACGAGCTCCCGCAGGTCCCGCAGCACCCCGTCGAGGTCGATGGCCGCCAGCGCGGCCCGTTCGAGGTCGGTGCGGGCGGGTTCGCCGTGCTCAGTGCTGCTGCGCGAGGTGGTCACGACCCGAGTGTGGCGCATGGTCGTCGGGCGCTGGAGGGCTGCTACTACCATTCCGGCGTGGCCGAGGGCGACAAGATCGAGCGCGAGTTCGAGATCGGGAAAGACGGGCTGGGCGGCATCGTCGTGGGCATGGACGGCAGCCCGGCGAGCTTCCACGCCGCCTCGTGGGCGGCGGGACTGGCCCGTCGGGAGCGAGCGCGCCTCGTCCTGGTCTACGTGGAGGCCGTGGGCGGCGTCGCCTACTGGTCCCCGATGGGGGTGGCGGTGGCCAGCGAAGCCGCCGAGAGCCTCGTCGAGGAGTTGAAGAAGGAGGTCGTGGCGCACCTGCGCTACATCGACATCGACTGGGACTTCGTGCACCACCGCGGTGATCCGGCGGTGGGCCTGGAGCAGGTCGCCGAGCAGTACCGGGCCGACCTGATCGTGGTGGGCCGGTCCCGGCGCCGCGGCGGACTGCTGGGCACGGTGCCCGCGACGCTGGTGGTGGAAGCGGTGCGGCCGGTCGTCGTGGTCCCCTGATCATTCCCACTATTAATTGAAAGTTCGATCAATTCGCTGTGCGTGGCGCCGATACCGCCGAATGGCGGAAGTGCGGATGAGCGCGTTGAACTGGCCTCATCACCGGTCCATCCGTGTGAGGATGTCGGGCATGAGCGAGGACGGGCCCGGATTCGAGGAAGGGCCGAACACCGTGTGCTTCACCTGCGCCGGTTTCCGGAAGGTGAGCGAACCGCGGTTGTACGCGATCCAGGCCACCCGGGAGACCGAGACGGGCATGTCGATGGGCGAATGGCGGAGCTGCCCGCACTGCGGCGGATCAGGCAGGTTGCCGGGGTTGCAGCCGCCGAGCTGAGCGGCCGCCCGGCACCGCCGCGAAAGCCGGACGCGCGGCCGGGACCGTCGGTGCTTTCTGCGAAGCTGGCCGCATGCAAGAGGATCTGCGCACCCTCGGCGAGGACTTCTCCGACGCGGTGCTGACCGGTGCGGAATGGGACGGCCGTGAATTCGCGCACTGCGATTTCACCGATGCCGACCTCGGTCTGCTGCGCGCGCGGAACTGCGTGTTCACCGAATGCACCTTCCGCCGCACCGATCTCGCCGAGTCGCGGATCCGGGCGTGCGCGTTCCGCTCCTGCCGGTTCGACCGGGCGGTGCTGCGCGATTCCCGGTGGGAGGGGTGCAGCCTGCTCGGTTCGTCCTTCGTGGACTGCCGGTTGCGGCAGTGGAAGCCGGGGGAGACGGACCTGACCCTGGCGGGGATGGGCCGCGCCGACCTGCGCGGGCTGGACCTGCGCGGCGTCCGGTTCCGGGAGGCGAACCTCGGCGAAGCCGACCTGCGCCGCTGCGACCTGCGGGAGGCCGACCTGATGGGCGCGCGGCTGCTCGGCACCCGGTTCGAGGAGGCCGACCTGCGCGGCGCGATCATCGACGCCGACGGACTCGCGCAGAGCGTGCTGGCGGGCGCACGGGTGGATGTGAACACCGCCCTGGCGTTCGCCGCCGCGAAGGGCCTCCGCGTCGACTGACCCACCCGCGGGCCGCGCCCCGGGAAAGGAGAACCGGCACCGCCCGCGAGGGGCGATGCCGGTTCTCCGGACCTGCTCCGAACCTCATTCCATCGGCGGGCGCTGGGCGTCCCCGATCTCCTGGAGGGTGCCGTCGGCGACGAGGTCGCTGACCGAGCCGGGCAGCACGTAGGCCGTGCCCCCACCGGGCTGCTCGAACCACGGCACCGCCGTGCCGCGCAGCGCCTGCAGGGGTCGCTGCACGCGGAACGCCGCGTACCCGCGGGTGGACCACTGCGGCGGCAGCGACCGCTGGTTGTACGGCGTGTGGGCCGCGTAGGTGACGTTGCCCGCCGGGTCGCCGAAGCGGTCCAGCTCGGTGCCGGGCTGCAGCACGAGGTTGCGCCGGTCCCGGTACAGCGTCAACGGCGGTTCGCCGCGCAGCGGCTGGATGTTCCCCGTCGTCTGCTGCTGTTGCTGCGACGGGTGCGGCTGCTCACCGGGGGCGTTCTGCGGCGGGCGCTTGATCGGCCCGCCGGGACGGCCCTGCGGTTCGCCCTGCTGCGGGGCCTGGCCCTGCGGTCCCGGTCCCTGCCGCGGCGGTCCGGCCATGCCCGGCCCGGACGGGCCGGGACGGCGGTGGGCGCCCCCCGGGGGGGGGGGCCCGGGGGGGGCCGGGGGGCCCCCCCGGGGGGGGGGCCCCCCGGGGGGGCCCCCGGGCCGCGGGGCGCGCGGGGGCCG
>NZ_JAIUJZ010000069.1:0-41160 GCF_020176775.1 Saccharopolyspora sp. 6M | reverse complement strand
CCCCGGGCGGGGCCGGCCCGTCAGGCGGCGCAGCCGGTCGGCGCGGCGCCGGGGCCGCCGTGCGGGCCCGGCGGGCCGGGCGCGCCCGGACGTCCCGCCTGGTCCTGCTCGGGGCGCTGGCCGCGCTGCGGCAGCGGCGGGTTCGCCGGGCCGCCCTGCGGGCCGGGCTGCGGGGCCTGCGGGTGCTGCGAGCCCGGCTGCACGGGACTCTGCACCCCTGGTGCTGGGGCCCCCGGTGCCTGCGTGCCCGGTGCTTGCGTCGCCGGGTTCTGCGCCCCCGGGTTCTGGGCGAAGCCGTTCGGTGCCGCCCCGTTCACGTTCGGCATCGGCTGGAACCGGGTCGCCTCCGCGTCCGGTGCCGCCGGCTGGAAACCGCCCTCGTCCGCGGGTTCCTGCTCGGGGGCCTGGTTGGCGGTGAACAGGAAGTGCCCGCCGGTACCGGGCGCGGGCTGGCGCTGCGCGGGTTCGGCCGGGGCACCGCGGCGCGGCAGGTCGCCGAGCGCGGAGCGCTGGTCGGCGGCGTCCGCGGACTCCCGCTCCGGCTCGGCCTGGCTGTCGGCGGCCTGCGCTTCGGCGGCGTCGGCGGCCGGGGTCCCGGCCGCCTGCGCTTCGGCGGGCTGGGCGTCGACGGACTGGGCCGCGAACGGCTGCGCCTCGGAGGACTGGGCCGCGAAGGGCTGCTGCGCCTCGAAGACCTCCGCCTCGGCCGGCCGGGCTTCCGCGGTCTCACCGAGGTCCCGGGCCGCGCGGTCACCGCGCTGCGGGAGCTCGGCGGCCTCGTCCGCCCGGTGGTCGGTGAACAGACCGGCCGCGGGGGAGTCGGGCGTGCTGCCGAACGCGGCGAACCGCTCCGAGCGACCCGGCTGCTCCACTTCGGACCCGTCCGCGGTGGCGAACCCGGCGGGTTCCGGCTCCGGCGCGGGCGCGGCGGGTTCCGCGGTGTCCGCGTCCGGACGCGGGGATTCCGGACGCGGGGATTCCGGCCGCGAGGGCTCCGAACGCAGCGGCTCCGCCGACGGGGCTTCCGCCGGCGAGCGCCGCCGCTGGTCCTCGGCGGCGGGCAGCGGCTCGGTGCTGGACAGCAGCAGGCTGCCGAGCAGGAAGGCCGCCGCCTGGTCGGCGTGCTCGAAGTGGACGTCGCCGTGCAGGTCGTCCTCGCCGGCGGTCACCACCCAGCCGGGCTCGTCGCGCAGCAGGCAGCGCGCGTCGGGGGAGTGGCTGCCGACGCGGTACTCGCCGCCGTCCACGCCCAGCTCGATGAGCCGGTCGTGCAGCCGCGCCAGCACGGCCTGCGTCTCGTCGAGGTCCTCGTCCGCGCCGCTGCCGAGGCCGTGCCGCGAACCGGACTCCTCGGCCACGTCCTCGTCCAGGCCGAGCCCGGCGGGAGCCTGGTCGACCGGCTCGTCGTCGTGGGTGATCAGCGGGAGCCCGGCGTCCGGCGCGGAGTCCTCGGCCGGCTTCTCGCGGCGCCCGAGCACCGGGGTGCCCGGTTCGAAAGCGGCCTCGGGTTCCTCGCCGTGCGTGATCAGCGGCGGTTCGGCGTCGGCCGGGGTGCGCTCGGCGGGCTTCTCGCGGCGGCCGAGCACCGCCCCGCTCGACTCGAACGCGTGCTCCTCCCGCCACGAGTCGCCGGGCCGGTCGATCTCGGTCGGCTCGGCGGGCGCGGGCAGCCGCACCGCGTAGTCCTCCTCGACGCGCGGCGTCTCGCCGGTGGCCTGCTCGTCGTACCCGTCGTGCTCGGGCTGGTCGAACAGCTCGCGCACCGCGGCGTCCCGGGTGCGGTCGTCCACCTCGCCGAGCGCGAAGCGGCGCGAGCGGATGTGCTCGACGAGCTCCGGCTGCGGCGGCACGCCGTACTGCATCAGGTAGTAGGGCACCGCGCCCGGCCACACCCACGTCCCGTCGGTGTGCCAGGTCGAGGGCACCGAAGCGGGGGCGTTCGGGTCGAGCAGGTCGTCGTCGTTGTCGCGGGACGCGAGCACGATCGGCGCGTTCTCCAGGTAGTGGCGCAGCGCGCCGATCTCGTCCTGGGGCACCGGCGCCCGGGTCGCCACCAGCGGGCGGCCCTGGTCGTCGAAGTCGTCGAACACCAGCGCCGTCCGGAATTCCGCGTCCGGGTCGTCCGCCGCAGGCGGTTCCGCGGCGAACGCGGCCGGTTCCGGCTCGTGCTGCTCGCCGCGGCGCGACTCCCGGCGCGGGAGAGCGGGGGCGGCCTCCTGCGCGGGGTGGTCCTGCCGCGGCGGTTCGGTCTGCTGCGCGGGCGCTTCCGGCTGCTGGCCGGCCTGCTCCGCGGGCGCGGTCGCGCCGTCCAGCTTCTCCCGCATCCAGTCCGGCACGTTGTCGTCGGTGCGCGGGTAGCGGCGGAGCTCGTCGACGTACGCGGCGCGCGGCAGCGGGCGCTGCCACTGCGGCTCGGCGTCGAAGTTGATGTCGATGCGGTAGCTCGACGGGCGCTCCACCACGTAGAGCGCGCTGAGCCACGTACCCACGTCGGGGCGGTACATGCCTTCCCGCAGGTGCTCGAAGATCCCCCACAGCTCTTCGGGCGGCTCCCACGGCTCGGTGCCACCGTCCTGGGCGGCGACCTCCCCGAGCAGATCCTGGTACTCGCCCGTGGCGCGGTACTCGACCGTGATCTGCTGCCAGTCCTCAGGTGCGGCCTGCAACAGCAGGACGCCGATCCTGCGGGCTATCTGTTCCTGCTCTTCCGGACTGATCGCTGTCGGACGCGACATGGGTGACATCCTCCCCCTCTCAACCGGGCCCACCGACCCCGCCCCGCGAAAACGCTACTCGAAGGGTCGTTCGTGGTGTGTCGTCCCGGGTGAGTTCGGTGCAGTGGTTCGGCGCCGTGGGTGCGGCGGTGATCGTCGGGCGGGTCGTTCCGAGCTCCAAAGCCTGCCTTGTGGACGTCCGGAGCGACATCACACCACCAGGTGTGATCCGCCGTACGAAAATCGCTGGCCGTTGCGGACGCCGACCGGCACAGTGAACCGCGTGCTGCGCCCGTACCTGTTGTTGGCCCAGGTTCCGCACGCGTTCACGCTGCTCGGCGCAGGTCTGCTGGCTCGATTGCACCAACCGGCGATCAACCTGGTGCTCACGTTCCTGATCGCGGACCGCACCGGTTCTTACACGGCCGGTGGTGTGATCGGCGGCGCGATCACCGTCGGTCAGGCCGTGGCGGGTCCGGTGCGCGGCCGGGCGGCGGACCGCGCGGGGCCGACCGGAGTGCTCCTGATCACGGGGTGCGGTTACGGGCTGGGGCTGTTCGCGATCGCGTTCCTGGCAGGTCCGGACAGCCGGCTGCCCGCGCAGTGGTGGTGGCTGCTGGTTCCCGTGGCGTTCGCCACGGGACTGTCCTTCCCGCCCGCGGGCCAGGTGGGGCGGGCCGTGTGGGTGCGGATCGCGGACGGCCCGGCCCGGCAGGCCGCGTTCGCGGTGGAGGCCACGGCGCAGGAGCTGCTGTTCGTGGTCTCCCCGATCCTCGCCGCGTTCGTCGTCGCCGTGCAGGGCGCGTTCGCCGCGACCGCGTGGTGCGGGGTGATCGGCGCGGCCGGGGCGGCCGTGTTCGCGTTCGTGCTGCGCCGGGCCGGGATCGACGCGGTGCCCGCGGCAGGAGAGCGGTCCGGGGGTGAGCCGCTGTTCGCCGCGCGCGGGTTCGCGCTGGCGCTGGGGTTCACCTGCCTGATGATCGGCGGGGTGATCTCGGTGGACCTGCTGCTGGTCGGCTGGGCGCGGGACCGCGGCACCCCGGAGCTGGCCGGCTACCTGGCCGCGGTGTGGGCGGTCGGCTCGCTGATCGGCGGGCTGCTGCTGGGCGCGTCGGCGCGGCGGCCCCGGCTGTGGCTGCGCGGTGCGCTGGTGGCGGCGGGCGTGGCGGTGTTGGTGCCGGTGCTGCCGCCGGTCGCCGACCCCGGGTCGCCGTGGCTGGTGAGCGCGGTGCTGCTGGTGGGCGGCCTGGCGATCGCGCCGACGTTCGCGGCGAACAACGCGCGGATCGGTGAACTCGCCCCGGCGGGCAGGCGGGTGGAGGCGTTCGGCTGGCTGGCGAGCGCGGGCATGGTCGGGTCCGCGATCGCGGCGCCGCTGACCGGGGCGCTGCTGGACGCGTCCGGACCGGCGGCGGCCGCGGCGGCGGGGACCGCGCTGGTGCTGGCCGCGGTGTGCCTCGCCGCACATCCGAGCGTGCGGACGCGGCCCGCGGAGGACACTCCCGTCCCGTGAGTGCTGAAGCTTCCGCCACCCGCGGCCGAGCCCTCGGCATGGCCGGTGCCGTGCTGGTCGGAGTGGTGCTGTCGGTGCAGTCGCGGCTCAACGGTGCGCTCGGCGCGCAGCTCGGGGACGGGCTCGGGGCCGCGTTGATCTCCTTCGGTTCCGGGCTGGTCGTGCTGCTGCTGGCCACCCCGTTCCTGCCCGTCGCGCGCGCGGGCCTGCGCACGGTGCGGACGGCCCTGCGCGACGGGGGCCTGCGCTGGTGGCAGTGCCTCGGCGGTGTCGCGGGCGGGTTCCTCGTGTTCGGGCAGGGCCTGTCGGCGGCGGCGCTGGGCGTCGCGCTGTTCACCGTCGCCGTCGTCGCGGGGCAGGTCGCCAGCGGGCTCGTCGTGGACCGGATCGGGCTCGGACCCGCCGGGCCGCAGCGGGGGACGGCACCGCGCGTGGTGGGCGCGGTGCTGGCGGTGCTCGCGGTGCTGGTCGCGGTGTGGGAGGAGCTGACCGGGTCCGGCGCGAGCTGGCTGATCCTGGTGCCCGCGCTCGCCGGGATCGGCGTGGCCTGGCAGCAGGCGGTGAACGGCCGGGTGAAGCAGACCGCCGGGTCGCCCGCCTCCGCCGCGGTGATCAATTTCGGGGTGGGGGCGACGGGACTGCTGCTGGCCTGGCTGGTGGAGGTCGCGGTGCGCGGCCTGCCCGGTCCGCTGCCGCCGCAGCCGTGGCTGTACCTCGGCGGAGTGCTCGGCATCTTCGTGATCGGCGGCGCCGCCGCGCTGGTGCACCGCACCGGGGTGCTGGTGCTGAGCATGGGGATGGTCGCCGGCCAGCTGTTCGGGGCGCTGCTGCTGGACCTGCTGGCACCCGCGCCCGGCACCAGCGTGCCGCTGACCACCGTCGTCGGCGTCGCCCTCACGTTCGTCGCGGTCGCCGTCGCCTCACTGCCGGACCGGTTCGCCCGAGCGTGATCCCGCCGGACCAGCCGGGCCCGCGTCTGCCACGATGAGCAACCGTGAGCGCCACGATCCTGGACGGCAAAGCCACCAAGAACGCGATCTACGAGGAGCTGCGCGGCCGCGTCGCCGCACTCGCCGCGCGCGGCGCCACCCCCGGGCTGGGCACCGTGCTCGTCGGCGACGACCCCGGGAGCCAGTCGTACGTGCGCGGCAAGCACAACGACTGCGCCAAGGTCGGCATCGCCTCGCTGCGCCGCGACCTGCCCGCAGACAGCAGCCAGGCCGACCTGGAGGCGGTGCTCGACGAGCTCAACGCCGACCCGGCCTGCACCGGCTACATCGTGCAGCTGCCGCTGCCCGCGCACCTCGACGCCGGTCCGCTGCTGGAGCGCGTCGCCCCGGACAAGGACGCCGACGGGCTGCACCCGATCAGCCTCGGCCGCCTCGTGCTCGGTGAACCCGCGCCGCTGCCGTGCACCCCGCGCGGCATCGTGGAACTGCTGCGCCGCCACGACGTGCCGCTGGACGGCGCGCACGTCGCCGTCGTCGGCCGCGGCATCACCGTCGGCCGCCCGCTGGGCCTGCTGCTGACCCGCCGCGGCGAGAACGCCACCACCACCCTCTGCCACACCGGCACCCGCGACCTGGCCGCGATCGTCCGCACCGCCGACGTCGTCGTGGCCGCCGCCGGGCGCCCGAACCTGATCACCCCGGACATGGTGAAGCCGGGAGCCGCGGTGCTCGACGTCGGCGTCACCCGCACCGAGGACGGCGTGGCCGGGGACGTGCACCCCGACGTCGCCGAGGTCGCCGGGCACCTCTCGCCGAACCCCGGCGGGGTCGGGCCGATGACCAGGGCGATGCTGCTCACCAACGTCGTGGAAGCGGCGGAGCGCCATGCCGCGTGACGGATCGGACGGTCCCCGCGGGCTCGGATCTACGATGACCCGGCAGTTCGGGCAAGCGTGGGAGGCCGGCATGAACGAACGCTTCGGCGACCGGGCGAAGTGGGCGGTGCACGTGCCGTTCGCGCTGGTGCTGCTGGTCGCGGCGATCGGATTCCTGCGGATCGCGATGCACGCGTGGCGGGAGGGCTCGATGCTGCTGAGCCTCGCGCTGCTGCTGGCGGCGGCCGCGCGGGCGTTCCTGCCCCAGGAGCAGGTGGGGCTGATCGCGGTCCGCTCCCGCACGGTCGACCTGATCCTCTACGGCGGGTTCGGGTTGGTGCTGCTAGCCGTAGCAGTGACCATCGTCGGCGGCCCACTGGATTTCTGAGCTTGGTCCCCGCTCGTCTTGGCCCGGTGGTGGGGTGGCGGAACCTCAGCGGGATTCTCGCTGCGGGATCTTTTTCCCGAGTGGCTCCGCCACGAGGGAAAAGCTGTCCTCGCGAGAATCCCGCTGAGAACCCGCGGGTGGTCCGGTTGCTCTTGTGGTCAGCTGCTCAGCGGCTTCGCCGCTGACGGGAAGAACGGCGAAGCCGGGGCGAGCTCGCTCATTCCCACCAGAAGGACCAGGTGCGGCGGGCGCGGATCTCGCGGGCGTAGGAGGCGATGCTGCCGGCGTCCTGCAGGACCCGGTCCGGGCAGAACGCCCAGTGCTCCGCGGCGACCGACGTGGCGTGCGCCGGGTCCTGCGGCGGGGCCGCGACGCTCACGTCCAGCCGGTCCGGCCCGAGCCGCAGCAGCCGCGCCCCGAACCGGTCCTCCCAGCTGCGCAGCAGCGCCGACATGCCCGCGGTGCGGGACACGTGGTTCGCCGCCCCGGACCAGCCGAGCACGGTGAGCACGTCGGACCCGCGCCGCACCGGCACCAGCCCGAGCCGCGTCTCGTCGTCGACGAACCGGGTGGCCTGCTGGTTGGCGAGGATGTCCGGGTCGGCCAGCAGGTTCCCGGCGGGCGCCAGCTCCGGGCAGTTCGCGTCGAACGGCGCCAGCGAATCCATGTCGTAGGCGGGGCCGAGGTCGTCGTCGGCCCGGCACAGCCCCTCCCAGATCCGCAGCATCACGTCCTCGGCTCGCCACAGGTCGATGTGCTCCAGCGGCTCCGGGGGCACGACGCCGACGGTGCACCGGCTGCCGTAGGTCTCGGTGTCGTCGCACAGCAGCAGCGGCCACAGCCCGGTGCGCCGGTGGTCGGCGCGCAGCGCCCCCAGCAGCCGCGGCGCCGGCCGGTCGAAGCTGATCCAGCACAGCGGCGGCTCGTCCCCGTTGGCGCGGGTGGACTGCTCGGTGAGCAGTTCGCCGTCGGGCAGCGGGACGGAGGGCGCGACGCCGGAGGCTCTGGCGAGCAGCTCCGAGAGGTCGGCAGGGGTCTCGGTGGCCTGGTCGTCGTGCAACTCGTCACCGCCTCCTCACCGGACGTCACGCCGCGCCCACCCTAATCAGGGGCGCCGGGCGGTCGGTGAACCTGCCGCCTTTTCGTGATCCGCACCGCCGCGGCGGCAGGCCCGGCCTCAGGGCAGCAGCACGATCTTCCCGGTGGACTTCCCCGATCGGTGCAGGTCGAGGGCTCGGGCGGCGTCCCGCAGCGGGAGCCGGTGCGAGATCAACGGGTGCAGTTCGCCGTCGGCGAGCATCCGGAGCAGCCCGGCGAGGTCGTCGCGGTACCGGCCGTCGGCCCGCACGTAGTACATCCGGGCGCGCCGCCCGCCGGCCCGGCCGAGCAGCCGCAGCGCCTCCCAGCGGGCGATGCGCAGGGCGACGTCCGCGTACGGCTTCCACCACGAGCCCGCGTCGTCGAGGGTGCCCGCGCTGCCGTAGCTGATCAGCCGCCCGCCGGGGGCGAGGAGTTCCCAGGAGCGGGTGAGGCTGTCCGGGCCGAGCGGGTCGAACACGGCGTCCACTCCGGACGGTGCGAGCTCCCGGACGCGGCGGCCGACGTCCTCGGTGCGGTGGTCGACGAGTTCGGCGCCGAGCCCGGCCAGCCGCTCGTGCCGGTGCCCGGAGGCGGTGCCGATGGCGCGCACGCCCGCGAGCCGGCACAGCTGCAGCAAGGTGCTGCCGACGCCGCCGCCCGCGCCGTGCACCAGCACGGTGCCGCCGCGCGGGACGCGGGCGCTGCGGTGCAGCAGCTGCCAGGCGGTGACGCCGTTGGTGACCAGCGCGACCGCTTCGTCGGCGGGTACCTGCGCGGGCAGCACCACCGCGAGTTCGGCGGCGAGCTCGACGTGCTCGGCCCAGGCGCCGGTGCGGGTCATCGCGGCGACGCGCTGCCCGGGCCGGCAGGTGGTGACGCCGGGTCCGGTGGCGACGACCTCGCCGACGAGGTCGTAGCCGGGCACGAAGGGGAACGCGGGCTGCATCGGGTAGCGGCCGCCGAGCATCTGCACTTCGGCGAAGGAGAGCCCGGCCGCTTCGACGCGGACCAGCACGCGGCCTGCGCCGGGCGCCGCGTGCTCGGTCTCCCTGCTGGTGAGCACGTCCTGCGGGGCGCCGAGCCCGGTGAGCACGAGTTCGCGGCCGGTGATCGCGGTGGTGGTCATGGTCGAACCTCCAGGGGTGAGACTACGTAACGAACGTGAGAGCTTCTAACGAAAGAGTGCCCCTGTTACCATCGCGCTGTCAACAGGGAGGTCCGCACCGCATGTCCGCACCCCAGCGCAGCCCCCGCGAGCGCTACCGCGACCAGACCCGCGCCGAGGCCAAGCAGGTGGCGCTGGAGCAGCTCGCCGAATCGGGCCCGGCGGGCATCTCGGTGAACGCCATCGCCAAGCGCATGGGCATCACCGGCCCCGCGCTCTACCGCTACTTCGAGAACCGGGACGCGCTGCTGAGCGCGCTGATCGTCGACGCCTACCGGGACGTGGCGGAGGCGGTGGAAGGGGCCGCCGAACGGCACCGCAGGAAGGCGCCGGCCCGGCGGGTGCGGGAGGTGGCGCTGGAATGGCGGCGGTGGGCGCTGGCGCAGCCGCACCGCTACCTGCTGCTCTACGGCACGCCGGTGCCGGGATACGCCGCGCCGGAGGAGACCTACGAGCTCGCCGACCGCGCCCTGCGCGCGCTGCAGGCGCTGTTCGCGGAGCTGGTACCCGCCGACCCGCCGCCGCGCACCGAGCTGGACGAGCAGCTGATCGCGCTGCGCGCGAAGCGGTCGGGGGAGGAGCTGCCGCCCGCGGCGCTGCGGCGCGGCGCGGTGGCCTGGACCCGCTTGCACGGGGTGCTGAGCCTGGAGGTGCAGGGCCAGTTCGCCGGGACCGGCATCGACCCGGAGCTGCTGTTCCGCGCGGAGCTCGACGCGCTGCTCGCCGAACCCTGGTAGGTGCCGCCCGGTGCCGGGCGGCACCCGTCCGCGGTCAGGCCTCCTGCGCGCGCCGCGGCTCGACGATGCAGTCGGGTCCCGGGTAGACGAGCCGTTCGTGCCCGTCGTCGAACCGCACGAGGTACGGCGGGGCACCCGCCGTGCCGCGCACCTCCAGGATCAGCCCGGTGCGGTCGGTCTCCTCCACCGTCCGGCTGTGCACGTGCAGTTGATCGCCGATGGCTGCTCTCATCACGCTCACCTCCGCATCCAGGCTAGGGGTGGGGAGGGGCGGTTCGCAGTCCGCTGACCTGCGCGATCAGCCGGTGACGTCGGCGCAGGTGTCGGCCACGGCGGCGGTCTTCTCCAGGTGCTGCTGCGACCAGTTGAGGCCGTTCTGCAGCGTGATCTGGCCGGTGGCGACCTGGTCCAGGGAGGCTTGGACGTCGAGCAGCCGGTCCTGCAGGGTCCGGTCGCCGACGCGCTGGGCGAGCGCGCTGATCTCGTCGGCCTTGGTGCGGGCGTCGTCCTGCGCCTGCTCCACGTCGGCGAGGTTCGGGGTGTAGCCGGCGGCTTCGAGCGCGTCCACGCAGGCGGTGGCCTTGTCCAGCCCCTGCTGGGCCTGGTCCAGGCGGTCCCGGCCTTCCTGGAGCTGCCCGCACCCGGCGAGCACCGGCAGCACCAGCGCCGCCGCGACCATGAGCTGCCGACCGGCTCGCATCGATCTCCCCCGAGGGTTCGTCGGCGCCCGCGCGCCACCTGCTCATCACCTTATCGAGCGACTCGTGCCGTGGTGGGCGTTGTGCGTCACTCCACGCGGTCGGCGCAGCGAGGCGCCCCGCCGCGCCGGAGCGGGTGATCGGCGGTCAGGGGCGCGGCGTCAGCCACCGCATGACCTCGGGCGGCAGGTCCAGCGTCGCGATCCACGGGGCGGCGCCGACGCGGTAGAGCACCACCGCGCCCAGCACCACGGCGACGATCGTCAGGGCGGGGCCGACCAGCACCATCTCCACCTTGCCGCCGGTGCGCATCCGCATCGCCTTCGGCGGCGCCACCGCGTACCAGGTCTGGCCGTCCAGCGGGATCGGCCACAGCATCGGGCAGCCCTGCTCGGTGATGGCGTCGCCGAGGAAGTGCATGACGCAGCCGAGGATCACCGCGACGCCGAGCGCCGCCGCCTCCGTGGGCTGGTCGCCGGTCCACGCCCAGCAGGCCGCGGTCAGCGCCAGCGAGGCCACCGCGATGAGCAGCGCGTCCCGCCGCGGGTTCCAGGTGTGCATGATGCCGCGCACGGCGAGCCCGGCGAAGGTGAACATGAGCACGCCGATCGCGATCGAGCTGGTGCTCTGCACGATGGCGGTGGTGACCAGCCCGGCCAGCACCGCGAACACGACGGTGTGGGTGAACCCGCGGTGCGTGCCCTCCCGGTCGCTGTCGTGCTTGGTGCGGGTGAGCCGGTACATGAACCCGCTGAACCCGCTGAACATCGCGGACACGCCCCGGGACAGCGCGCCGAAGGTGCTGGCCACGGTGGATTTGGGGTGGTCGATGTCGGGTAGTAGTGCGGCACCGGACGCGAGCGTGGCGCCGACGACCCACGTCTTCGGGGACAGCTGGCCGATGAGGTGCTGGTCGGCGAGCGCGGTCACTGCCGCCCACGCGGCCAGTCCGCTCATGGCGTGTGTGGGTCCCGTCGACAAAGCCGCCTCCCCGTGATCGTGGCCTCCGCGAGCCTAGAAGGTGATCTCGCGGCGAGTGGCCGGGTGGGCGTTTTCGTCTCAGGGCGGTGTCGCGGGAGCCGGGGCCGGGGCACAATCGATACCGATAGCAGTACGCTTGTACCGCTTGCATTCTCGCGAGAGGAGCACCCCGCCACATGAGCAAGATCAAGGTCCAGGGAACGATCGCCGAGCTCGACGGCGACGAGATGACCCGGATCATCTGGTCCTTCATCAAGGACAAGCTGATCCACCCGTATCTGGACGTGAACCTCGATTACTACGACCTGGGCATCGAGCACCGGGACGCCACCGACGACCAGGTGACGGTGGACGCCGCGAAGGCCATCGCCCAGCACGGCGTAGGCGTCAAGTGCGCCACGATCACGCCGGACGAGGCCCGAGTGGAGGAGTTCGGCCTGAAGAAGATGTGGCGGAGCCCGAACGGGACCATCCGCAACATCCTCGGTGGCGTCATCTTCCGCGAGCCCATCGTGATCTCGAACATCCCGCGCTACGTGCCCACGTGGACCAAGCCGATCATCATCGGCCGCCACGCGCACGGCGACCAGTACAAGGCCACGGACTTCAAGGTCCCCGGCCCCGGCACGGTCACCATCACCTACACGCCCGCGGACGGCTCCGAGCCGATCCAGCAGGAGGTCGCGCAGTTCCCGACCGACGGCGGCGTGGCCATGGCCATGTACAACTACAAGCGCTCCATCGAGGAGTTCGCCCGCGCGTCCTTCCGCTACGGGCTGGAGCGCGAGTACCCGGTGTACATGTCCACCAAGAACACGATCCTCAAGGCCTACGACGGCGTCTTCAAGGACGTCTTCGAAGAGGTCTTCGAGAACGAGTTCAAGGAGGCCTTCGACGCCAAGGGCCTGACCTACGAGCACCGCCTCATCGACGACATGGTCGCCACGGCCATGAAGTGGGAGGGCGGCTACGTCTGGGCGTGCAAGAACTACGACGGTGACGTGCAGTCCGACACCGTGGCGCAGGGCTTCGGCTCGCTGGGCCTGATGACCTCGGTCCTGATGACCGAGGACGGCAAGGTCGAGGCGGAGGCCGCGCACGGCACGGTCACCCGCCACTACCGCCAGCACCAGCAGGGCAAGCCGACGTCGACCAACCCGATCGCGTCGATCTTCGCCTGGACCCGCGGCCTGGAGCAGCGCGGCCGGCTGGACTCCACCCCGGAGGTCACCGGTTTCGCCCAGGCGCTGGAGCAGGTCGTCGTCGAGACCGTCGAGAGCGGCAAGATGACCAAGGACCTGGCGCTGCTCGTCGGCGGCGACCAGGGCTACCAGACCACCGAGGAGTTCCTGGCCTCGCTGGACGAGAACCTGCAGAAGAAGATGGCCGACCGCTGATCTTCGCCTGAAGGCATCCGCTGAACGCGCCACCCTCGCCCCGCTTCCCGGGGTGGGAGTGGCGTTTTCGCGTTCCGGAGCGGCCCCGTGATGAGATCACCGCAGCACCCGATGCGGAGGAGGAACGGATGCCGTACCAGTACAAGGTCGTGGAGCTCCGGGAGAAGTGGCTCGGCGGCAAGATGTCCGGCGACAAGCTCGAAGGCGTCCTCAACGAGCACGCCGCGGACGGCTGGCGGATGAAGACCATCACCGGCGCCGACGTGAAGGGGCGGCTGGGGCCCGGCGGAGTAGAAGGACTCCTGATCACCTTCGAACGCGAGGTCTGATCTTCTGGTCTTCGCCCTCGTTCTGCGAGGCTGGGTGGGTGGCGGAACCTCAGCGGTTCCCCCGCTGCGGGATCGTTTTCACCGGTGGCTCCGCCACAGGCGAAAACGCTGTCCTCGCGAGGGAACCGCTGAGAACCCGGGTGGTCCTTCTGCTCTGGTGGTCGCTGCTCAGCGGCTTCGCCGCTGACGGGACACCGACAGGACCTGCCGGGCAGGCTCGAAGACGGGTAGTGAGCACCGGCGTACCCCGGCCCGCCCGCCGGGCGCGCGGCGGGGGTCGCCGATCGGACGTGATCTCCCGTCCGCTACGCTGGCACCACAACAGCAAGCGCGTTTAGCTCAGCGGGAGAGCGCTACCTTGACACGGTAGAGGTCACTGGTTCGATCCCAGTATCGCGCACAGTATTTTCAGCAGGTCAGAGCCCCTGTCGATGGTATTCATCGGCGGGGGCTCTGCTGTGTTTGGGAGGAGATTGGGAGGTGTTGTGCGCATCCAACGACGTCAAACTTGGCCGAATCGGTCGAAGCTGCGTCGGTCCTGCTTGCTGATCTAGTGTCTATACAGGTCAAGGTGTTTTGGACAGCTACCGCATCGCGGTAGCTGTCACCGACGCTTGCCGTCTGACGTGATCGCACCATGCGTGCGGTGTGATCACCTCGGACAAGGTTCATGCGGCGTCGGTTGCCACCGCAGTCGCCTTGATGGAATGGATCACTGATACGAGGTCGTCGACCTCGGAGTCGGTGAACAGGTCTTCGGGGCCGGCGGGTGCTCGCGTGGTGAACGGGGACTCGTAGAGTGCTTCGACTTCGACGATGCCGTTGCGGCACACGTGATCGATGACGTCCTGCACGAAGTGCAGCTGGTTCGCGGTGAGCGTCTTGCCCTGTTGGAAACGGTCGAACGCCCGGATGGCGGCTTCGCGTTCCAGGCCCGTCAGTGACCGCACGAACAGACCGAGTCCACCTCCGTCATCCACGAGGTCCAGGTCCGCGGAGGTCGCTAGACCGGTTTCGATGAAGACGTTCTGCAGTTCGTTCAGGTCGGTGGTGGTGATCTGCCGGTTCCGGCGGATCTTCTGCACGACCATGTTGTCCTGGTGGGTGTTCAGGTAGATCCGGAGCTTGTGCTCGAACCGGCTGAAGTCGCGACCGAGATCGATCCCGCTCAGCGACGCATCGGTCAGCTTCCCCAGCTGGTCTTCGAAATCGGTGTAGACGGGATTTCGCTTCGTCTTCTCGATGAGCCGGACGAGGCCGCGCACCTTGCGCCGCATTTGCTCCAGCATCGGCAGCGTGGCGTCTTGCCACCACTCCTCGCCCGCGACCTCGTCCAGCAGCAGCTGTTGGGCTTTGATCGCTGGGATCGTCAGCTGGTCGAGTAGTGCTGACGCGATCTCACGCACCTGCTCTCGCAGTCGGTCGTACTCGGGATCGCCGTGCAGGCTCGCCAGTTGCAGTCGCAACGCGATCAGGTCGAAGCGCTTGGCCTCTTCTCCGTTGTCGTCGGTCTCGCGGAACCCGGTCGGCAGCCCGGCGAGGTGGTCGACGACCTTGGCGTGTGCTTCGGGGGTGAACTCCAGCCACGCGGCGAAGTCGGCGAAGATGTCGAAGTGTTCACGGTGCGGCCGAACGAGGAAGTTGTCCGGGTTCATCTGTACGACTTCGTCGTGGAGCCGCTTCGCCAGATCCCATCGGAGTCCGGCCTCGCTCGTGGCTCCGTCCGCATCCGGTTCGGTGGCCCGCTGCACAGCGTCGATTCGCCCGTCGAGTGTGCGCAACAGGTCCGCTCGCTTCTCGAACAGCCGCTGCCTCAACGACGGCAGGAGGGTGCCCTCGGCGGGCGGCATGTCCTGCCGGAAGAATTCGAGGTTCTGGCAGACGTCGAAGACGAGGAAGCTGTCTTTGCTCTTGTTCGGACCGAACAGGTCCGGTGCGAGGCGGGTGCCGCGGCCGATCATCTGCCAGAACTTCGTCTTCGACCGGACCAGCTTGAAGAAGACCAGGTTCACGACTTCGGGGATGTCGATGCCGGTGTCGAGCATGTCGACCGACACCGCGATCTGCGGTAGCTTCGCAGGGTCTGAAAAGTCGTCGATCAGGCTTTGCGCGTATTCCTTCTTATGCGTGATGACCTTCGCGAACGAGCCCTTGTAGCACGCGTAGTTCGCGTCGAACCGTTCGGCGATAAACTCGGCGTGAGGGTTGTTCGCGGCGAAGATGATGGTCTTGCCGAGAGTGTCGCCGCCGTCGACCTTGAGCCCGTAGGTCATCAGAGTCTGCAAGACCTTGTCGACGGTGTCGGCGTTGAACAGGTACTTGTTCAGCTCGCCTGCGCTCACCTCAGCCGGTGGTCCGTCGTCACCCCAGTCGAGGTCTTCCCACTCTTCCTTCTCCTCTTCGGTCAGGTCGTCGTACTTGATCCCGTCACGCTGGAACTTCAACGGCACCTCGACCGCACGCGGCGGCACGAGGTAGCCCTCCTTCACAGCCTCATCGAGGCTGTAGACGTCGGTGGGGACGCCGTTCTCGAGCTGGAACACCCGATAGGTGTTGCGGGAGATCTCGTCCTTCGGGGTCGCGGTCAGTCCGACGAGCAGCGAATCGAAGTAGTCGAAGATCGAGCTGTATTTCTGGAAGATCGACCGGTGCGCCTCATCGATGATGACCAGGTCGAAGAATCCCGGCCCGAACACACGCCGGCCTTCCTCGTCGACCTGGTCGATCAGGTTCATCATCGTCGGATATGTGGAGACGAAAACGCGCGCGTGCGGATCCTTCTCCTGCACCAGGTTCACCACCGGTGTACCGGGAAGGTGCTGTTTGAACGCGTTCGTCGCCTGCTTCACGAGCGCCTTGCGGTCGGCGAGGAACAACACCCGGCTCGCCCGCCCGGCCTTCATCATCAGCTCGGTCAACGCGACGACGGTGCGGGTCTTGCCGGTTCCGGTCGCCATCACCAGCAACGCGTGCCGCATCGCATCGCGTTCGAACGACTCGGCGATTCGCCGGATGGCGCGCGACTGGTAGTGACGGCCTGCGATCTCCTCGTTGATCGGCAGCGTCACCAGGCTGCGAGCACCTACGCGCCGCTGGATCACTTCCCGGAGCTGTTGCTTGGTGTAGAAGCCTTGGACCTGGCGTGGCGGATAATTCAGGTCATCGTGCAGATACGTCTGATAACCGTTGCTGTAGAAGATCAGCGGACGTTGCCCGTAGCGGGCTTCCAGCGCGTCCGCGTAAAGCTTGGCCTGGTGTTGGCCGATCTTCGCGTCCTTGGTGGTGCGCTTGGCCTCAACGAGCCCGAGGGGTTTGCCGTCGTCGTCCCACAGCACGTAGTCGACCTTGCCCCTACCGGAAGGCGCGGCAGCCTCCGGCAGCCCGGTCACCGAGAACTCGCGATCCTCCGGTCTGTCGAGATCCCAACCCGCTTCCTTCAGCAGCAGATCGATGATGTGCTTGCGGGTCCCGGCCTCGTTGTACTCGTGGGTGTCCGGCACAGACTCGTTGGCAGCCTTGGCCACCTTGATCTGCTTGCGCAGTTCAGCGACCTCGACACCGAGGTCCTGGTTCTTACGGCGCTCCGCCGCCAGTTCCTCGGCCTGTGCCGCGAACTTCTCGGCCTGCTCCTTGAGCTCCCGCTGCCTCTTGACGCGCACTTCGGCGGGCACCGGACGCGGGACCACGGACTCATCGAACTGGATCCCAGGGGCAGGCAGGTTCTTCGGATCGCGACTGTAGGTACGGGCCATCCAGTACAAGACGTGGAACAACTCGGCGAGACCCCGCACAGCATCCCGGTTTGAGACCGGAGCTTTCCGGTGCACGGCGTGGTTGCCCTGGATCCGGATCACGTCCATCTTCGTCCGGAGTCCCGGGCCCGCGACCTTCACCAGTGTTGGCTCCGAAATCATCGCGGACAGATCCGAGCGATACGGTCGCTTCACTGACGCGTCCGCCTCGAAGATCCACCCAACCGCGAGCTCGAGTACCCGGCGCACGTAGAACGCCGAGGCCCGAGGGTCAGCGAACGCCAGCCGCTCAGCGTGTACCGCCTCACGATGCAGCTCCAGCCACTCCGCCTGCAAAAACCCGAAATTACTCACGGTCGCGACCCCCCACTCAAGCGTGACTGTCGATCAGGCTACCGGAAGCTCTCCTTTGTCCACAGCTCTCCGCGGAACGCGCGGTGCTGGATCGAGGCGAACAAGGCGTCAAGCTCGGCGAGGTGGGTTTCCAGGCCAGTCTTAGTTCTTTTCAGTGAGCGAACCCGGTCAACGAAAGCCTGCTGCAAGCTGAGTGGAGGTAGCGTCACCGGAAGATCTTTGATGATCCCCATGTTAAGGCCGGACATGATCGCGCCCTTTGCGGTGCGATGAAGATACCGTTGAGATTCAGGATGCATTAAAAAATAGGCATGCAGGAAATCCGGAAGACACTTCTCTTGATCCAGGGTAATGCAGCACAGGTGCTTTGTGTTGATCGATATCGGGATGTCATCTGGAACGATTGCACATCGGCCGCAAGTTCCCATGATCGTAATTAACAGGTCTCCGGGGTAAACTCTATACCGTGAGAGCTTTTCGAATTTCTCTTCAGTGATGAACCGGCGCCCCTGCCATGTGAACTCGTTCCGTACGGCGTTATCGATACCGAGTACCGCGATTCCCGAATCGACAAACTCCTCATGGAGGAGTTGACTGCCGAATGGTCCAGTTCGGATCGATCCCTTGGATCTTTGGGCTAGATCCGCTACTTTTACGAGTGGCCAAGGTGAATCCGAATCGGCGAACATGTCGAGGAAGATATGCTGGACAAGTTCGTCAAGTAGGGCAATCGACTCTCGTCGCTTGGCGCGCAATGACTCCAGTCTATCCAGCGTTTTAGCGATGATCTGCTGCTTGTCCAACGGCAGGAACGGCACCTTCAGTCCCTGAATATATTCCGCCGGAACGCGCCGCTGACCGGCGCTGCCGGTCATTCTAAGTTCTCCGATTTTACGAATCATCGGCCAACGGAGAAAATGCACTAGGAATCGGCTGTCGAGTCGCCTACCGTCGGGTCGGATCACATGAAACTCGGTCGACCCGGCGCCATTTTGGCGACTCAATCGCGCTTGTGCAATCTTGCCATTCTCGAAGCAAGGGGTGATCTTGGCGACCAAAATATCGCCGTCGTCGAACTGCGTGTATCCCTTTTTGACTTCGCCATAAGGTCGGTCATCGCCAGTGCTCGTAGTGCTGGTTTCGGCGTCCAAGTCGGCCATTCCTAAGAAGGCCACGAGGTCGCTTTCGTTCAAGCGTCGAGTTAGCCTCGGGTTGACGACAGCGATCTCAGACAGATCGATTGTCGGGATAGTCATCCCAGCATCCCCTTGAGGTCGCTCATGCCCTGCTGGATCTCCGTCTCGATGCGGTCGAGCTCTTCCAAGATCTCGCCGGGTGACCGATGTTCGACCTCTGCGTGGACGATTTCTTTGTAGCGGTTGATGCTGAGGTCGTAGTCCTGCGCGACGATCTCGTTCTTCGGGACAAAGAAGCTTTGCTCGGTGCGTGCGCGCTCCTGCTCGCTACCGCTGCGGCGGTGCCATCTGGCGAGCACGTCGGGAAGGTTGTTCTTGGCGTGCTCGTCGTCGGTCAATGCGCTCTCGACGATCGGACCGAGCTTCTCATCGTCGAGCAGCGGTGTGCGCTTGTCGTCGAGGCTGAGTCCGTCGGCGGTAACGTCGTAGAACCAGACCTGATCTGTGCCACCACTGTTGGTCTTGGTGAAGAACAGGATCGCGGTCGACACCCCGGCGTAGGGTTTGAACACGCCGCTGGGCAGCTTGACCACCGCGTCGAGTTTGTGGTCGTCCACGAGCAGTTTTCGCACGGCCTTGTGCGCCTTGCTGGATCCGAACAGCACTCCGTCCGGCACGATCACCGCGGCCCGGCCGCCGTTCTTGAGCAACCGCAGGAAGAGCACGAGGAATAGCAGCTCGGTCTTCTTCGTCTTGACGACTTTCTGAAGGTCGTTCGCCGTCGCGTCGTAGTCGAGGCTGCCCGCGAACGGGGGGTTCGCGAGGATCATCGAGTACCGGGCGGCTTCGTCGGCGACGTTCTGGCCCAGCGAGTCGCGGTACCGGATGTCCGGGTTCTCGATCGAGTGCAGCAGCATGTTCATGCTGCCGATCCGCAGCATCGTGCTGTCGAAGTCGAAGCCGTGGAACATGCTTTCGTTGAAGTGCTTGCGCTGCGCTGGCGCCAACAACGCCTGGCGGTGCTTGTCTGCGACGTGTTCGGCGGCGGCGACCAGGAACCCGGCTGTGCCGCAGGCCGGGTCGCAGATCTCGTCGCCCGGCTGCGGCGCCATCATCTCGACGATCAGCCGGATGATGTGGCGAGGTGTGCGGAACTGACCGTTCTGTCCGGCGGTCGCGATCTTGCCGAGCATGTACTCGTACAGATCGCCCTTGGCGTCCGTGTCACCAGTGTCGAGATCGCTGATCATCGAAACGGCCTTCGACAGCAGGTTCGACGTCGTGATGGTGAATCGCGCGTCCTTCATGTGGTGCGCGTAGGTCGAGTCCTCGCCGCCGAGGTTCCGCAGCCACGGGAAGACACCGTCCTGTAGGAGCGTCAGCATCTCTTCCGGGGCCTTGTTCTGGAACGCCGACCAACGGAGTAGTTGAGTGTCGTCCGTGTAGATCGGGTTCTCGACCGGTTTCCCGGTGCGGTTGGCCTTGTTCTCCTTGGCCTGTTGAAGCTGGTCGAGACGCCGGATGAACATCAGGTAGGTGATCTGCTCGATCACCTCGATCGGGTTCGAGATCCCCCCAGACCAGAACGCGTCCCACAACCGGTCGATCTTGCTCTTAAGCTCACCTGTGACCACGGAGGCAGGCTAGCGGAGCGGGCCAGCGGCTCCATCGAGGCGTCCTCGGTACCAAGCGGGTGCAGTCCCCGAGAACCGTTCCACACCATGATCAGCCCGGAAGCTCCTGTCGCTAACGCTTTGTTCCGCGGGATCGACACCGCCCCGAACAGCTCTGAGGGCAACGCCCCGCCGTTCGGCAACCCTCGGTGTTCAAGGAGCTACCAGGAAACCTGGTCCCAGCCCTTGGTGCTCCCGACCGCAACTCGGACCTGCAAAGCGCCTCCAGGCAGGGTCCTCGTGGTCGGTGAAGCCCGTAAAACCACCTGCTGGGAGGCGGTGTATGGGAGGAAATTGGGAGGCGTCAAGTGCACCGGACCGCGTCGAACGGGTGTGGGTGTATCCGACCGGCACCGCCCTGACCTGCCGAAGTCGTGTCTGTGCAGGTCAGGGCGGCGCCGACCGCTACCTTGACACGGTAGAGGTCACTGGTTCGATCCCAGTATCGCGCACCAGCGTTCAAGCAGGTGACGGCCCCATCGGCGATCTTCGTCGATGGGGCCGACTGCTGTTCGGGGCAGGTCGGGAGCGGTTGATCTCGGCTCGCCCGACGCCCCGGCGGGCGATCGCCGGGGCGGCCCCGACCACGGCGACCCGATCGTCCGGCCGGTGTTCTGGCCTCGGAGTGCGGACGGTGCGCGGACCGGCCGAGCGGCGGGCCGGAGCCTCAGGCCGGGCCGTCGATGGTCAGCGCGCAGGTGACCGGCCGGCCGGGCTGCCCGGCCTCGCTCACCCGCTCCTCGCCTTCGACACGAACGGCCGACGCTGGAACCGGTGCGCGAACTGGCACCCGGGCTGGCGAAAACAGGCAAGCTCGTCTACTCGGCGCACGTCTACGGATACACCGGCCCGAATCACAGCGGTGCCACCGGAACCGGAGCACGGCCGCCGGGTGCCGGTCGTCGAACTCCTGCATCTGCGAGCGCCGGGCGGTGCGGTGATCGGGGTCGTCCGGCGTCTTCTCGCGCGGATGATGCGGGATCGGCCCGAAAACACCGGTTCCCCCGCCGAAGTCGGCGGGGGAACCAGGTGGTGGGGTCAGTCGCGGATGAGGTTGTTCGGGCCGTTCTGGTCGTCGGTCACGGGCGCGCAGAACAGCGGGCCGGGGTCGCCGTGGTCGGCGAGCTCTTGGAGTTTGTCGGAGCAGGCTTGGGCGGTGGGGAATTCGCCGACGACTTCTTCGGCGAGTGCGGTGCCTGCGCCTGCGACGGACATGCCGGCCGCGCACAGTGCCAGGGCCGTGATGGTTTTGCGGATGCTCAAGGAAGTTCCTTTCCGAGTGGGTATCCCGAAGGCGGCGGCGAATGGCCGCCTTCGAGAAAATGGATGTTCACTGCTGGTCGATCGAGGCCGAGGGCGACGCCGGCACGGTGTGCGAACCGGCCCACGAGCGGCGGGCCGGAGCCTCAGGCCGGGCCGTCGATGGTCAGCGCGCAGGTGACCGGCCGGCCGGGCTTCCCGGTCTCGGTCACCCGCTCCTCGCCTTCGACCAGCACCTTGCAGGTGAGGGCCGAATCGGGGGAGTCCGGCGTGACGACGACCTTCGCCGGACCGCCCATCGGAACCCACGTGTCCTTGTGCGGGACGCTGAACTGCACCGGAGGCTGCTCCTGCGAGTCCGAAGTGGACTTCTGGACGGTGCCGGTCGCCCCGGCGGGACCCGCGACCTCCAGCGTCACCTCGTAGGCGGTCTGCTCCGGCGGACCGCCGCACGCGGTGAGGCCGACGAGGGCGAGTGCCGGCACGGCCAACACGAGTGCACGCTTCATGGGGATTGAGCTCCTTCGCGCAACGGCGTTCGATCTTCCGAGACCGAACGCTATTGGCCACCCGCTCGGTCGCGGATCGGTCGGACGACCGGTTCGCGCGGGAATCCCTATGACTATCGGCCTACCCCTTGCGACTGCCAGACCCACGCGGCGATCTCCACCCGGTTCCGGAGGTCCAATTTGGACTGGATGCTCGACAGGTGGGTCTTGACGGTACCGAGGGACAGGAACAGCTGCTCGGAGATCTCGGCGTTGGTGGCTCCCGTGGCGACCAGCTGGGCGACCTCCCCCTCGCGCGCCGACAGCGGGTTCGGCCGGTTCGCGCGGGGTTCGGCGGGGGAGTGGTTGCGCAGCAGCTTCACCGTGATCGCGGGGCTGACCAGCGCCTCGCCCGAGGCCGCCGCGCGCACGCCTTCGAGCAGCAACGCGGAGCTGGCGGTCTTGAGCAGGAAGCCGCTGGCGCCGCCGTTGAGCGCGCGGTGCACGTACTCGTCGTCCTCGAAGGTGGTGACGACCACGACCTTCGGCGGGTCCACCGCGCCCGTGGCGTTGATCCGCTGCAAGGCGTCCAGACCGTCCAGCCGGGGCATCCGGATGTCCATCAGCACCACGTCCGGCCGGTGCAGCGCGACCATCTCCAGCGCTTCCACGCCGTCGGACGCCGTGCCGACCACCTCCATGTCGTCCTCGGCACCCAAGATCATTTCGAAGCCGGTGCGGATCATCGCCTGGTCGTCGGCGATGAGCACTCTGATGGTCACGCGGTACCTCCGTTCGACGGCAGCGGCATGCGGGCTGCGAGGACCCAGCCGCCCGTCGGGGCGGGCCCGTCCTCGAACTCGCCGCCGACTTCGGCGACGCGGTCGCGCAGGCCTCGCAGACCGAATCCGCTGCCGGAGATCTTGCCAACCTCGCCGTCGTCGCCGACGCGCACCACCAGCTCGGATTCGGCGCGTTCCACGTCGATCCGCACCGTCGTCACGTTCCGGCCGTGCTTGCGGACGTTCGTGAGCCCTTCCAGGGCGACCCGGTGCGCGGTGGTGCCGACGTCGGCGGGGATGCCGTCGGTGGAGTCGGGCAACCGGAGCCGCGCCTCCGGTCCCGGCCCGCGGTTGAACCGCTCGACCATGGTGGAGATCTCGTCGATGGTGATCGGCGGCGCGGTGGTCCCGCCGTCGTCGGCGCGCAGCAGCCCGACCATGCGGTGCAGCGATTCCATCGCCTCGGCGCCGGCCTCGGCGATGCTGTCCAGCGCGTCCAGCGCCTGCTGCGGCGACCGCTTCGCGATCGCCTGCGCGCCGCGCGCCTGCACCACCATTCCCGTCACGTGGTGGCCGACGAAGTCGTGCAGGTCGCGGGCGAAGTCGGTGCGCTGGATCAGCCGTTCGTGCTCGATCTGGCGCTGCCGCGCCCGGCGGGCCAGCCGGGCGGCCAGGCCGATCGTGCAGGACAGCGTCACGCAGCACACCAGGAGGAATCCGATCACCACCTCGGTCAACCGGCCGCGCCCGATCGCGGGCTGGGCCACGACGACCGCGGACACGACCACCCCGGTGGCGATCGCCCAGCGCTTCTCCGCCCGCCACACCACGAGCCCGAGCAGGATCAGCAGCGCCGCGGTCGGCGTGAGCAGCAGCAAGCCGAGGTCGGGGCGTTCCGGCCAGCCCCTGGCGTCGTAAGCGGGGTAGTACACGGCCGCCGAGATCACGGCGGCGCCGATGGCGGCCGCGGGCAGCGCACGAGGTCCGAGCCGCGGCGCGATCAGCAGGACCACCGCGGCCACCGACCCGCCGGTGAACATCACGGCCGGCGGCCACCGCGTGCCGTCGAAGCCCTCGAAGATCACGTACTCCAGCAGCATCGTCACGGGCGTCGTCACGAGGATGCCGAACAGCCAGAGCAACGACTGCCATGCGGGCTTGCCGGGGAACACCATGCGCCGACCCTAGACAAGCGGGGTCAGCCGCCGGGATCAGCCGAAAGGCAGAGTTCTCCGCCGGCGAACCGGTCGGCGGACGGAGGTGGACCGCACCCGCGACTCGGCAGGGTTCGAGACATGAACCAACACAGCCGACCCGCCGACGCCGCGCGTCCCGGCGCGTCCTACGCCGTCGAAGCGGTCGACCTCGTCAAGACCTACGGCACCGGCCCTGCGGAGGTCCGCGCGCTGGACGGGCTGTCCGTCCGGTTCCCCGCCAGGAGCTTCACCGCGGTGATGGGGCCGTCGGGCTCCGGGAAGTCGACGTTGCTGCAGTGCGCGGCGGGCCTGGACACCCCGACCGGCGGGAGCGCGCTGATCGGTGGCGTCGACCTGGCCACGTTGGGCGACGACGAGCTCACCCGAATCCGGCGGGAACGGATCGGGTTCGTCTTCCAGCAGTACAACCTGCTTCCCGAGCTCACCGCGGAGGAGAACATCGTGCTGCCGGTGCAGCTCGCCGGGCGCAGGCCGGAACGCGGCGCGGTCCGCGAGCTCGCCGAGCGGCTGGGGCTGTCGGGCCGGTTGGGGCACCGTCCCGCGGAGATGTCCGGCGGGCAGCAGCAACGGGTGGCGTTGGGCCGGGCGCTGCTCACCCGGCCTGAGGTGATCTTCGCCGACGAACCCACCGGGAACCTGGACACGCGGTCGAGCGGCGAGATCCTGGAACTGCTGCGGACGTCGGTGCGCGAACTCGGGCAGACCGTCGTGATGGTCACCCACGACCCGGTGGCCGCTTCGTACGCCGACGGTGTCGTGCTGGTCGCGGACGGGCGGCTCGTCGACACGCTCGCCAAGCCGGACCCCGCGCGGATCGCGGAGGCCATGCGGCTGCTGGGGGAGATCCGATGAGCGCCGTCGTCCCGCACCTGCGCACCGTCCGGCGCGCTCCCGTGCGACTGCTGCTGTGCGGCGTCACGATCGCCGTGGCCGCCTTCTTCATCACCGCCACGCTGCTCGGCCGGGACATGGCGCTGCGCACGATCACCGATGATCTGACGTCGATCCCGGAGGGGGCGTCGGCGGTCGTGCGCTCCCCGTCCGGGTTCGGGCCCGCCGAGCTGGATCGGGCGGAGGGACTGGCGGGCGTGACCGGATCGACCGGCCGGGTGAGCGGATCGGGCCTGGTCGGAGCCGTGGAGGTCGATCTCACCGCCGATCCCGGAGCGGGGCCGCTGAGCCGGGTCCAGGTGGACGAGGGCGCGTATCCGCGTTCACCGGGGGAAGTGGCTGCGTCCGCCCGCGCCGCCGAACGGCTCGACCTGCGCGTCGGCGACGAGGTCGAGTTCGCGGACCCGGACGGTGGCCCACCGCAGCCGCTCACCGTGACCGCGCTGGTGGACTCCCCGTCCGCGGACGGGCTCGCGCTCTACGCCCCGGACCGGGAAGTGCTCGCCCGCACCGGTGCGGAGCTGGCCCGCGTTGATCTCACCGGCGACCTGCCCACGATCCAGCGCAGCGCCCAGCCCACGACGTTGGCCGTGCAGTCCGCGGAGAACGCGCGACAGGCCGAGTTGAGCGAAAGCCTGGAAACGGTCGACAAGGTCTCGGCGGTGCTCGGCGCGTTCGTGCTGGTGGCGTCGCTCGCGTCGACCATGGTCGCGGTGTCCGCCTTCCGGATCGTGTTCGCGCAGCGCACCCGGCACCTCGCGATGCTGCGCGCGTTGGGCGCCACGAGAGGCGGGCTGCGCCGGGCGCTGGTCGCCGAGGGCGCGCTCACCGGCCTGCTCGCGGGAGGCGCCGGGACGCTGCTGGCCGTCGGAGCCGGGCTGCTCGTGCCGCTGGTCGCGCCGGTCTCGGCGGTGACCCCCTCGCCGCTGGTGCTGGGTTCGGTGGTGGTGGGCGTCGTGCTCGCGGTGGTGCTCGCCGTGCTGGCCCCGGCCCGGGACGCGGCACGGGCGTCCCCGCTGGAAGCGCTGCGGTCGACGACGCGGGCGAGCGAGCGCGCGGCCAGGACCGCGCTCCGGACCGCGCTCGGTGCCGCGCTGCTGGCCGCGGCGGTGCTGCTGGTGGTGCTCGCCGTGTCCAGCGGGCTGCTGTCGCGCTACCGCCCGAACGGGAGCACCGAAGATCTCATGCTGTACGGCGTGCTGGCCGTCGCCGCGTGCTTCTGCGCATACCTGGCGTTCGCGCCGGCGCTGGCCCGACCGGTGCTCGCCGGTGCGCACCGGTTGCTGCGGCGGTTCGGTCCGGTCGCGACGTTGGCGGTGCGCAGCGCGGGCGGGATGCCGCGTCGCGCGGCGTCGGTGTCCTCGGTGGTGGCGTTGGCCGCGACGCTGCTCCTCGCGGCGCTCACCGCCGGCGGCACCTTGCGCGATTACAGCGAGGCGAGCTCGGCCGCGCAGTACCCCGCCGACATCGAGGTGCGCGCACCGGAAGGGGAGGTGCTGCCCGCCGACCTGCCCGCGACGTTGGCGGCCGATCCCGCGTTGCGCTCGGTCGTCCCGTTCCGCGCTCCTCGGCTGCGGCTGGAGCTGCCGAGCGGGCCGACGAGCTTGGAGGTGTCGGACCTGCCGATCACCCGGCTGTCCGGCTCGGTCGGGAGCACCGCCGCCGACGGGTCCCTGCACGACGCGGAACCCGGCACGATCGTCGTGTCGGACGCCTTCGCGAGCAAGACCCGGCTCGCCGCGGGCGATTCCGCCCGGCTCGGCGACCGGGAGGTGCGGGTCGCGGCGGTGGTCGTCGGGTCGAGCCTCGGCGGCTCGCTGGTGCTGGCGCACCCGTCCGACCTCGACGCCCTCGGCGACGACCCGCTCGCGACCGACGTCGTGCTCGACGCCGCCCGCGGGGGCCTGGCGGCGGCGCAGTCCGCGGTCGCCGCGCACGGGAGCACCGGGCCGGAGCTGGAGGTCAGCGTGCTCGACGACTTCCGCGCGAAGGAGTCCGACCTGGTCGGGCAGCTCACCGGCAGCGCGTTGGCGCTGATCGCGCTGACCGTGTTCGTCGCCCTGGTCGGCGTCGGCACCACCGCGAGCCTGTCGGTCGTCGAGCGCGGCCGGGAGAGCGGCATGCTCCGCGCGGTGGGCCTGTCCCGCGGCGGGCTGCTGGGCGTCCGGGTCGGTGAGTCCGCGCTGTACGGGCTGCTCGGTGTCGTCTTCGGGGCGCCGCACGGGATCGCGCTGGGCACGTTGCTGATCACCGCGCTGGTTCCGGAGGCGTCGCTGGCGATACCGGTCCTGGCGCTGCTGGCGGCCTGCGCCGGACTCGTGGCGGTCGCCGGAGCGGCCGGCCTCCTGCCGTCGTGGCGTGCCAGCAGAACCCCGCCGGCCACCGCGACCCGCCAGGACTGACCTCCGGGCGGTGGTCGCCGGTCCGGCCGCGTGCGGGTGGCGGCGCGGACCGGGCGAGCTTCGGCGGAGCGGCCGTCCGATCCCGGTACCGCGCACGACGTCCTTCCCCGGTCCTCCCCGGTGATCTTCCTTCGGCGGGGACGCGTCGGGTCCGTTCCCGATCGTGCGCTCGAAAAACCTGAGCATTCCGGCGGCGTTGCAGGTCAGGCTGGGCGGGAACGCGAGTTGTGCGGCGTTCGGGATGATCTCAGGCTGGTGGCATGAACCTGCACGACTACGCCGCTTTCGTTCCCGCCGCGCACACCGCGGCGCTCGTCGAACCCGACCGCACCTGGTGGCGGTGGCGCGACACCCGCGTGCACGTGGCACGCGCCGCCCGTCCGGACTCCGCGGCCCGCGTGCTGGTGATCCACGGTGTCGGCGGGTACGGCGAGTCGCTGTGGCCCGCGCTGGCCGTCGCGGCGCAGGACGGCGTCGAGGTGCTGGCTCCGGACCTGCCGCTGTACGGGCGCACCGAGACCCCCGACCCGGCGGCCGTCCGCTACGGCGACTGGGTCGAGCTGTTGTGCGAGCTGGTGCGCGCCGAGCGCGCCGCCGACCCGCGGCCGCTGGTCCTGCTCGGGGCCAGCATGGGCGGGATGCTCGCCTACGAGGTCGCGGCCCGCACCGGCGAGGTCGCCGCGGTGCTGGCGACGTGCCTGCTCGACCCCGCCGACCCGGTGGCGCGCGCGGCCGGTGTGCGGTGGTCGTGGCTGAGCGGGCTCGCCCCGCGGCTGTTGCGCGCGGTCGACCCGGTCCTGGGCCGCGCGCGGGTGCCGATCCGCTGGGTGGCGGACCTGCCCGCCGTGAGTTCGGATCCCGCCCTGGCGCGGCTGTGCGCCGCAGATCCGCGTGGCGGCGGTGCCCGGGTGCCCCTCGGGTTCGTGTCGAGCTTCCTGGCCCACGAGCACGCCGACCCGGCTTCGTTCACCGCCGCGCCCGTCACGCTGGTGGCGCCCGGCGCCGATGGCTGGACGCCCGTCGAGGTGAGCACGTCCTTCCTGCGGCGCATCTCGGCGCCCACGAAGGTCGTCCTGCTGGAGAACTGCGGGCACCTCCCGGTCGAGGAGCCCGGCATCGGCCGGCTCCGCGCGGAAGTGCTGGCCACCGTCAGCGAGGTGGCGCCAGCGCGGTGACGAGCCCGGCCAGCCGGTCGACGCTGAACCCGCGCTCCGCCATCACCCGGTGCAGGTGCGCGTCGACCGCGGTGACGATCGTCCGGGCCGTCAGCTCGGCGTCGGCACCGCGGTCGCAGCGCTCCAGGTGGAACGCGACCTCGTCGACGACGTGCTGCTCCACCGCTCGCACCACCGCGAGGTCGCGTGCCGTGCGGGGCAGCAGCCGGTGCAGGACCGCGTGCAGCCGCTGGTGGGTCCGGTGCTCGTGGACGACGGCGTCGAGCAGCGCGCGGATGGTCTCGTCGAACGGCGGTGCCTCGGCGCGCAACCGGTCGAGCACCGCGCCCGCGTTCCGGGCGACGTCGGCGACGTGGCGTTCCGCGACCGCCGCCAGCAGCGCCTCCTTGTCGGAGAAGTACCGGTACAGCGTGCCGATCGACACCCCCGCCCGGTCGGCGATCCGGTTGGTGGTCGTGGCGGTGCCTTCGCGGGAGAACATCTGCGCGGCGGCTTCCACCAGCACGTCGACCGTGTCGCGCGACCGTGCCTGCCCGGGTTTCTTCCTGATCTCGCCGATGCCCGAGTGTATGCGGCGGTGGCACGACCGCAGTGCGGCGGCCCGCGTCCTCGCCGGGCCCGGCGGCGTCACGGGCCCGCCGTGCCGCGGGTGCCGGCCATGCGCAGGTCCTCCCCGGCTTGAGCATGCCGCCGCGGCACGGTTTCCGATGGCGGCGCCGAACCGCGGACCCGGCGCCGCACTCCGTGCTGCGAAACGAGAAGGCCTTGCCAGTGACCGAGAACTACGATCCCGAGAACCCCTTCGCGAAGATCATCCGGGGTGAGGGGCCCGCGCACGTCGTGCACGAGGACGACGACGTGCTCGCCTTCCTCGACGTGTTCCCCCAATCGCCGGGGCACGTGCTGGTCGTGCCGAAGAGCGGCGAGCCGCGGACCCTGCTCGACGTGACCCCCGAGCAGCTCACCGCGGTCGTGCACGTGGTGCAGCGCGTCGCCCGTGCCGTCACCGACGAGCTCCGTCCCGCGGGCGTGCAGATCGTCCAGTTCAACGAGGCGGCCGCGGGACAGACCGTCTTCCACCTGCACTTCCACGTGATCCCGCGGTACGGCACCGGTGAGCTGCTCCCGCACGCCGGGATCCGCGGGGACGCCGAGCGGCTCGGGGAGCTCCAGCGGCGGATCAGCAGCCGCCTGGCAGCACAGCGCCCGGCCGCCTGATCCGACTGCCGCCGCGCGCTCGGCGTCCTCCGCCGCACCGGCCGAGTCCGGCCGCGCGCCGCTCCACCGGCTCGGCCCGCGGCGGGTGGTCTGCGCCATGGGCGGGAAAATCGGGCTCGAGCGTGCCGCGTCCGTGCGGGCTCGCCTCCGCCTCCGCCTGCCAAGTGCCACTCATGATCGGGGCGACCGGCCTGACCGCGATCCAGGACCCGCGGCTGGTCGCCATCCCGGCGATCACCCTCGTCCTGGTGTGCGTCGGCACGACACCGCGGCGCTGGTCCGCGCCGTCCGCCACCGCTGAGCCGCGGGCGGGCGCACGACGAGTTCCCGCTCCGGCCCGCCGAATCCGGCCGGGCCGGCGATCGCCGCCGATCGCCGAGCGGTGGGCCGCCGTCAACGGCGGCTGCGGTAGTAGCCGCGGCCGTAGGAGTCGTAGCCGTCGTACGGGGCTTGTTCCCGGTACGGGTTCGGTTCGATGGCCGGGAGGCCGTAGGTGGAGTTGTACGGGTCCGGGGGCGGTGCCGTGGAGGTGCTCGCCCCGGAGGTGTCGTAGGTGTAGGGGTAGGAGTAGTTCTGGCTGCCGCCCCGGTCGTACGAGCTCTGGTGGGACGACGCGGGGGGATAGGTCGTCGTCGTGCTGTAGTAGTCCTGGCTCGAACTGGGCTGCGGCGGCCCGGACCAGTCCCAGCCGGGGTCGACCGCGGGGATCGGCACCTGCCGGGTGGTGCTGCCCACGTAGTCGCGGCCGTAGCCGCTGCCGACCGCGTTGTTGCCGTAGTTGTTGCCGTAGTCGTCGAGCGTGGTCCGCGTGTTGTCGGCCGGAACGTTCGCCGCCGACTCGTTCCGGTTGATGGCGCTCACCTGCTGCGGGGTGTAGATCGTGTCGGCATCCATCCGCGGTGTCGTCGAGCCGCGGTCATAGCGCAGCCAGCCGCCGTTCTCGGCGACGCCGATGTAGCCGGTCCGGGTGACCGCGACCTCGTTGTACCCGAAGTAGAGGGAGTTGTCGTAGCGCCGGCTCAGGTCGTGCCCGGCGGAATACCCCGAGCGCAGCCCGCTGACGATGCGGGTGGAGTTCCCCGCGTTCCCGGCGTCGCAGGCCGCGAACACCAGCGGTGATTTCTCGTTGCGCTCCATGATGTATTGGAATTCGGGGTTCTTGTCCAGCAGGTAGGCGACGGTCTCCTGGCTGACGCTGATCACGGTGCTGATGCCGTCGATGGGGATGGTGACGCCGTACCGGTCGTTGTTCGTGTGGATGAAGATGAAGGTGGGCGTGCGCGGGCGGCCGCGCCGGTCGGCGTCCCGCTGCCACGGTGGCCGCACCTGGGAGCCGTCCCGGTTGGCGGGGCCGGGCACGAGGGTCATCTCCCCGGGGAGCGTGCGCGTCACCCGGCCGTTGAAGTTCCGGGTGAACGATCGGAACATGTCCGCGTCGCCGCCCAGGGTGGGGAAGCAGACGCCGATCGGGCGGCCGTCCGCGTCGCCCAGGATGCGGCTTTCGACGGCGTTCGGGGTGAATTCGACGGTGACCGTGGTGCCGTCCTCGCGCCGGTGGCGCCCTTGCAGCATCACCGGTGCCGGGGCCGGTCGACGTCGAGGCATGGAGGGCTGCGGTGCGGGTTCGTCCTCGTCGTCCGGGCGCCGCGCGGGTGACTCGTCGCCTCGGTTCGGTGCGGGTGCGTCGTCGTCGCGGTTCGGCCGGGACGATCGATCGCCCCGGTCCGGTGCGGATGCGTCGTCGTCCCGGTTCGACGCGGGTGCGTCGTCGTCCCGGTTCGGCCCGGACGATCCCTCGTCCCGGTTCGGCGGCGGGGCGTCCGGCGTGCTGCCGGGTGCCGGGTCCGGGAGGTCGTTCCGGAACGTGGTGGTGGGGACGTCGTCGCCGATGGCGGCGCCCAGCAGGTCCAGGTAGCGCGGGCGCAGTCCGCCCTCGGACAGCCCTTCCGCGGTGGTGCCGCGTTCCGCGGGGGAGTAGAAGTCGCCCATCAGCGAGCCCGGGACGTCGAGCTGCACCTGCGGGCCGTGGCCGGCGTTGTGCTCGTCCGGAATGCCCAGCGCGTGCATGAGCTCGTGCGCGGCTTCCCGCGGCCTGATGTCGGAACGCCACTGCCGCGCGTTGCTCAGCCCGCGGTGGCCCTCGCCGACGACCACGGACACGTCCGCGTCCCGGCCCGGCTCCACCTGCTCCAGCCGGACGAAGAGCCGGTCCCCGACGGGGCCGGTGCGGAACTTCGCGCCCGGCCGGTTGACCACGTCGTGGATGCCGTCGACCGCCGAGGACCACGCCGCGGCGAGATCACCCGGGGTGGCATCCCGCCCGGCGGACAGCGCCACCCGCAACGTCACCTCGGCGACCTGGTCGCCGTCGTGGTTCATCCGGCGCACTTGGAACCGGGAGTCGAGCACGGGTGCGCGCGGTTCGGTCCGGCGCGCCGCCACGTCGTCGAGCGCGGAGCGCAGGTCCACGTCGGGATCGCGGAAGGCCGCCAGCTCCGCGTGGTGGATACCGGCGGTGCGTCCGCGCTCCACGCCCGGGATCGAGCTGCGGAAGTTCTCCCACTCGCGCGGATCCACCGCGAACGGGGACCGGTCGTCCCGGGAAAGCGGGCCGGTGCCGCCCGGTTCGTTCTCGGGACGGGCCGGAGCCGACGGGTACTGGCTGTAGTAGCCCTGGCTGCCGTAATAATCGGAGCTTCCCGTGTTCCGGTACGGGTTCGGCGCGATCGCCGGTTGCCCGTAGCTGGATTCGTACACGGTGTGCGAGGAACTCGGGTAGGTGGTCGGGGTCTCTTCGTAGTAGTAGTCCCGGTCTCGGTGCCGGCGGCGGTGGCGGCGGTGCGAGCTCGTGTGGACGGGTTCCTGGTAGGACGGCGTGGTGATGGGGGCCTGGCTGTAGGTGCTCGGCTGCGGTGCCGGTGCGCTGTAGTAGTCCTGCCCGACGTACCGGCCGCTGTACGCGCCGAAGCCGTAGCTGTCCCCGCTCGGCGGCGGCGCGGGAGTGCTGTAGCCATCGCCGTAACCGCTGCCGTAGCCACCGCCGTAGCCACCGCCGTAGTCGGGCGGTCCACCGTCGGGCCCGCCGCTGCCGGTGGGGCTGTTGCCGGCCGCGCCCTCCTGCCGGAGCTCCTGCGCCTCCCGGTAGCTGGACCGCACGTGACGCGCGATGTCCTCGGCGGTCCGCTGCAGCCCGTTCGGTGACTCGCGCGAGCTGCCCTGCACCCGCAGTTCCGCGACCAGCGCGGGCGGGTCGAGCAGGGGGACGCCGCCGGAGTAGTTGTGGTCCATGCCCATCGTGGTCCGGATGACCAGCGCGTCGTACTGGCTGACGCGGTGCGCCGGGCGGGACGAGAACGCCCCGTCGAGGTAGTCGCCCAGCGTCCGCCCGGACGAGCGCGCGTTCCGCACCCGCGGCGGTACCCGCTCCTGCAGCAGGGCCACGCCCGGATTCGCGTTGACCACCCCGCTGCGGAAGTTCCCCGCGAACCGGGCCGCCAGGTCGCGCGACGCGCCGTCCAGGTACCGCCGGACGTCCTGGCTCAGGGCGCGCCGGGCTTCCCAGATCTCGACCCGGGAGTTGAGGGCCGCGTAGTTCTTCCCCATGCCGGTGCCCGCGTAGTGCCGTTCGGCGATGGCCGCGAACTGCGTGTAGGTGAGGGCGAGGAACCCTTCGAGCTCCTTGCGCTCGAACCGGGAGAACCCGTTCGCCTCGGCCGCTTCGTCGCTGATCCGGCGGGCCAGGCTCATGCCGTCCCGCAGCTGCTGCCGCGCCGCGCTGTTGAACCCGCCGGTGCGCATCGAGTCGCTGATGTAGCGCATGAACCGGGGCAGGCCCGCCAGCGGCACACCCGCCGAGTAGTGCGCGTAGATCTCGTCCTGGTTGTGCTGGCTGTACTTGCGGATCGGGAACTCGCCCGCGTCCGGGTCGACGTCGAAGCGGTCGTCGTCGAAGACCCGCTCCAGCCGCGTCCGGTCCCGCGCGTTCCGCAGCCTGCGCACCGCGTCCTGGACCGCCCGGTGCACCTGCTCCGCCGATGGCCGGCCCAGGTCGCCGTCCACCACCGCGAACGGCTTGCTGACGATCTCCAGCACCGGGCCGCTGTGGCCGTCGTCCAGCACGATCGAGAACTCCGGGGCGTCCACGATCGTTTCGAAGTCGTTCGTGGTGTAGCCGCGGGGCAGCGAGATGCCGATGTTGTGCAGCTCGCCCTCCAAGCCCATCCCGCCGCCGCGCAGGCCCGGGAGCTCGCCCGAGACGGCGTAGTGGGACAGCTCGTAGGCGAGCCGGTCCGAGTTCAGCACCGGTCGTCGCAGCGGCAGCCACTCCCGGTACGCCGCCCGGACCTCCTCTTCCGAGATCGGCCGCTCGGTGAGTTCGCGCATCCTCTTGCGCACCAACGCCACCTGGAGATCGGTGAGCTCCGACGGGCGTCCGTCCCGCGGGGCGGCCGGAGCGGGGCGCTCCCCGCCGTCCGCGTCCTGGCGGGCGGTGGCGTGCCGCTCCGGAGCGGTGACCTCGTCCGGGCCGGGACGGGCCGGGGTGGTGGTGCTCTCCGTCGACGGCCGTGCCGGGCGGGCGGTGGGGCGGTCGCCGCCGCGGGCCGGGCCGTCGCTGGTGCGGGCAGGGGCGGTGCGGGCGTCCGGCTGGGGTGCCGGTTCGCCCTGCGTGCTCCGGTTTCCGGTGTTCGGCCTGCTCGATGTGGTGTCCGGACGCGCGGTGTTGTCGAGCCTGGCGGCGGTGTCGGGTCGGGCGTTCGGATCCGGACGGCCGTGGCGGCCGGGGGCGTCCGCGCGGGAGGCGGTGTCCGGCCTGGCGGTGCTGTCGGACCTGGTGGCGCTGTCGGGTCGGGTGGCGCTGTCGGGTCGGGTGGTGTCGGGGCGAGCGCCGGTGTCCGGGCGGGTCGCGTCCGGCTGGGCGGCCGGTGCGTCGGGCCTGGACGCCGCGGGCGCGGCCTGCCGTGCCGCCGGAGCTGCGGGATGGGCCACGAACGGGGAGGCCGGTGTGCTGTCGCCGTCGCGGGCCGGGCCGGAATCCGGGGCGGCGCGGTGCTCGGGCGCCTGGTTCTCGGGAGTGGCCGGGTTTTCCGGTGTGGCGCGGGTTTCCGGCGTGGCCTGGTTCTCCGGTGTGGTGCGGCTTTCCGGAGTCGCCTGGTCGTCCGGTGTGGCACGGGTTTCGGGAGTCGCGCGAGTTTCGGGGACGGCTCGGTCCTCGGGGGCCGCCCGGTTCTCCGGCGCGGCGCGGGTCTCGGACTCCGGACGGGACTGCGCTTCGGCATCGGGCCGGGAGGTCCCGCGCGATTCGAGCTCGGGGCGTGCCTGGTCCTCGGGACGGGACTGCGCCTCGGTGCGCGATTCGGGCTCGGGGCGTGCCTGCTCCTCGGGGCGCGCCGCGGATTCGGCGCGGGAATCGGACGGTCGCTGCAGGGCCGACTCCGCGCGGTTCGGCTCGGACCTGCCGTCCTGCTGCGGATCGGTGGTGCGGGATACCTGCTCGTCCGGGCGCGCCGGGAGAGCGTCCTGCGCGACGGCCTGCGCCTCCCGCGAGGTGGTGTCCGGCCGGGCCGCGGCCGGGTCGAGGTCCGCGCCGGTGCTGCGGCCGTCGTCCACGGTGTTCCGGGCGGGTTCCGCGGTCTGCGCGAAGCTCGGTGAGTTCTCGCCGCCGGAGCTCGCGGCTTGCTCGCCGCGGGCCGGGGCGTCGCCGAGCCCGGTGGATTCGGTGCGCGGCGTGCCGCCGGACGCCCGGGTGGACGACTGCTGCGCGGTGGCGGTGGGTGCACCGTCCGCTGCGCCGCGCGCCCCGCTGGTGGCGGCACCGCCGCGGGCGGCGCCGTCGGCGCGCCCGGCCCCGGAGTCGGCGCCCGTCGAGTGGCTCCCGTTGGCGGCGGGCTGGACCTGCGTGGTGGTGCCGACCGCCGGACCGCTCGCCTCGGTGGAGCGCGCCGCCCCGCCCTGCTCGGTGCCGACCGGGGCCTCGCCCGAACGAGAGCCGCCGGTGGTCGCGTCGCCGCCGAGCCCCCGGGACTCGGTCCCGAAGTCGCCGGGCTGCGCGAAGAGCGCGCCGAGCTCCGTGCCGCCGGTGCTGACGGTGCGGGACGAGCCGTCCTGGACGATCGCCGAGTCGCCGCCGGTCTCCGCGCCCGCCGCGTCCTGGTGCAGGACCGTTTCGTAGGACGGCGGCTCCGCCAGGACCGTCGCGTAGGACGGCGGGGCGACGTCCGTCGTCGCGGAGCGTTCCGCGCCGCCGATGCCCGCCGTGCCGCCCTTGCGGTCGCCGGTGGCCGTGCCCGCGTCGGAGCTCGCGTCCGAGCCGCGTCCGGAGGACCCGCCGGACACCGGGCCGCCGGACGTCGTCGTGCCGGAGTTCCCGCCGGTGCCTGCGTTCCCACCGGCACTGGAATTCCCACCGGCGCTGGAATTCGTGGTCGCACCGGAGTTCACCGCGGAGTTCGCCGCCGCGCCCGGGTTCGCACCGGCGTGCGCCGCCGCACCCGACTTCGCGCCGGAATCCGCGTCCGCACCGGTCTTCGCGCCCGTGTCGGAGCGCGCGTCCGCACCGGTCTTCGCATCCGCACCGGAGTACGGGTCCGCGCCCGTCTTGGCCCCCGCACCGGAGTCCGCGGTCGCGCCGGTCTTCTCGCCCGAGCCGGACTCGACGCCCGAGCCGGACTTCACGTCCGCACCCGACGACGGGCCGTTCGCGGCCGTCTCGACGCCGCCGGTCTTCCGGTCCCCGGTGCCCGTCCCGTCGTCGCCGGTCCGCTCCGCGCCGCCCTTGCCGTCCTGAGCGGACGGTCCGGTGTCCGCCGGACCGGGGATCTCCAGCGCCTCGGGACCGGGGATCTGCAGCGCCTCGGGACCGGGGATCTGCAGCGTGCCGGGCCCGTCGACGGTGCCTGGGGAGGTGGTGCCGCCGCCGGTGTTCTTGCCGCCGCCGAGGCCGCCGCGGGCGAACGCCCCGAACATGCCGTCGGAGGCGACACCGCCCTTGTCCCCGGTGGCCACGTAGACGAGCGGGTTGCTGCCCGCGACGGAGACGATCTGCGCCGCGCCGTCCGCGAAGCGCCCGAACGCCATCTGCCCGCGGGTGAGGGTCTTCTCGGGCAACTGGTCGCTCGGGCCGCGGAGCTTGTTGGCCTGGGCGATGTTCTTGTTCATGCCCGCGATGACGTCGTCGACGCTCTTCGCGATGCCGCGCACCGCTCCGGCGGCGGCACCGGAGGCGGCGCCGCCGATCGCGCCGCCGATCATCATGCCCTTGATGGACTCGGTGTTGATGTTGTCGCGGTAACCGGCCGCCTTCTGGATGCCCTGGATGCTCGCGTCCAGACCGCCCATCACGCCGGCGCCGATCGCGGCACCCGCCGCGGGGTATTTGCCGAGCTGCCAGGCCTGGGAGCCCGCGGCCTTCGCCCCGGCCTGCCAGCCACCGGCCTTGATGGCCTGCGGGACGCGCGCGAGCTGCTTGACGATGTTCTGCGCGATCTGCTTGATGAGTTCGCGCAGCAGCGCGGTGATGCCCACCCGCGCGGCGGCGAGCACGGCGGGCACCATGAAGGCGCCGAACAGCGAGGCGATCAGGGAGATGACGGTGGCCAGCGTCATCGCGGTCATCGCCACGAAGAGGATCTTGTTCTTCTGGATGTCGGCGGCCGCGTCCTTGGCCTTGCTCGCCAGGTCGGAGGCGACGGCGACCTGCTGCTCCAGGTATTCGGGCAGCGTGTTCCCGAGGTAGTCGACGGTGGAATCGGCGGTCTCGCCGCCCAGTGCGGCCGAGACGTCGTTGCTGGCGGAGAGGAGCCGCTGCCGGGTCAGCTCGGCCCGTTCGGCGTACTTGCTCAGCGCGTCGTGCAGTTCCTGGAGCCCGCCTTCGTTGCCTTCCGGCCACTCCATTCCCAGGGTGATCTTGAAGAACTTCTGGAGCTGGTCCGGCAGTTCCGTGGTCTCGTAACGCCCGCTCAACGCTGTTGCACCAATCATGTGGATCGAGTGATGGCGCGCTCCACTTCCGAAAGGGCGAGACGAAAGGAATCGGGCACGACGAATGGAGCCGCGCAGATGGGTCGCGGCCTCGCCGGTCAATTCCCCGGACGCTGCGATTCGATGGAGGCGGCGGCAACGCTACCTAACCGGAGGCGCATCCGATCCGGTGGTCGACCAGCGCGGAGGGGTGCGGCGGAATTGTGGCTCCGGGGCGGGAATAGCCAGTTCAGGAGGATCCTGCGCGTGCTCTCCGGGACTTGCGGAACCCAGTAGTCTCATTGTAGGTGCACGAATCGAGGGCGTTCCGGGATCGTTGCCACGGCTCGCGCATTATTCCGTTCGTACGAACGCGGGTTCGTCCGTTCTGGCGGCCGAAACCATCTTCGGTGCACTGCGAACGGTCGAACCGGTTGCGCCGTCGAGGTCGCGCCCCGCGGGTGGTGCGCGGTGTCCTGCTGTCAATTGCCGGCACCGTTCACGTGCTGTTTCCGCGAATGCCGCCGCCCCGATCGGGGTGCTCGCGGCGGCGCATCGGCGCCCGGCGGTGTGCCACTGCGCCGGCCCCGTCGCCCGGTGGAGGTGTTCGGCTGATCGGACCAGCGCCGCGGCCGTGGGTGCGCGGTTCGCTGTGATCATGGGCACATGCGTCCGAATGGCGGTATGGGATCGACTTGAGAGCGGTGGTACCCGAATGGGCTAGCCGCAGGTACCGCCGAGTTCGGCGGCGCCTGCGGCTGGCTGGGCGGTGGTCGGGTTCGTGGTTCGTCCCGCGCGGGGAGCGTGCCGATCAGGATTCCGGCAGCTCGGTCTGCTTGCGGCGGGGCATGGCCAGGCGCCCCTTGGTGACGGCCAGCATGATCAGGCACAGCAGGGTCATCGAGATCAGCGCGTCGACCTCGCCCTCCGAACCGAAGGCGGCGACCTTGAGCCCGGAGGCGGTGTTGATGCCGGCGTGGGCGATCACCACCGCGAGCAGGCTGCCTCGCGAGAAGTTCCAGACGTTGCCCATGGCGACGCAGAGGGTGACCACGAGCATCACGTAGATCGGGATGGACATGCCGGCCTGCGAGGTGCCCTGGATCTCCCACAGCGGGGCGTGCCACACGGCCCAGATGATGCCGAGCATCACGTTGGAGGCGAACGGCGACACCACGGACTGGAGCCGGGGGAGGGCGTAGCCGCGCCAGCCGAGCTCTTCGTTGCCGCCGCCGACCAGCGCGATGAACAGGAACGTGGTGGGCGCGCTGAGCAGTGCGGCCTGCAGCGCGGCGTCGTCGATCTCCCCGCCGCTCAGCAGCAGGTGGAACATCCCCGACACCATGATGAACAGGCCGGGAACCAGCGCGAGCAGGTAGGGCAGGACGCCGCCGCGCCCCCGCGGGGAGTACCGCCGGAACATCGCGCCGACGCCCGCCTTGCCCTGCGTCGCCGCGGTGACGATCACGGAGGCGGTGGCCGGGCCGAAGCTGCCCACGATCACGAAGGGCATCGGGTTCATGCCGGGGAACAGCTTGCTCGCGTACCAGATGCCCCAGGAGATGCCGAATGCGAGGAGGAAGAAGGCGGCGAGGCCGCGGGCCGGGAGGGTCCTGGTGCGGGCCAGGTCGGCGGTGTCGTCGGTGAGCTGCTGCGTGGGCGCATCGGTGATCATGTGGAGAACCCTACACTGTAGGAGTACTCTCATACAACGTATGTCTCAACTATGCTGGATCTATGTCCGACACACCCCCTGAACAGCACGTGGACAGCGTCTTCTACCGCCCGCCGCGCAAGCGCCGCACCGAATCACCGCTGAGCCGGGACCGCATCGTCATCGCGAGCGTCGCGCTGCTCGACCGGGACGGGGCGAGCGCGCTGACCATGCGCAAGGTCGCGGCGGAGCTGGACGTGCACGCGACGAGCCTCTACTGGTACGTGCAGCGCCGCGAAGACCTCATCGACCTGGCGCTGGACCACGTGCTGGCCGGGCCCGCGGGCGACCTCCCCGGCGACGACGTGCCCTGGGACGAGGTCGTGCTGCGCGTCGCGAAGCAGTACTACGACGCGTTCGCCGCGCACCCGTGGGCCGCCGGGTTCGCGGGGACGCGGCCGCTGATCGGGCCGAACGCGATGGCGCTGGCCGGGCGGATCATCGCCGCGCTCACCGAATCCGGTGGCACGGAGAAGGACCGGATGATCGCCGCCACCGCCATCTCCCAGCAGGTCCTCGGCGCGGCCACGACCGCCGTCGTCGCGCGCGGCTTGTCGAACGCCCCCGCGGAGGACTACGCCGCGGCCGTGGGCACGCCGCAGACGCTCGACATCTGGCTCCCGTCCTTCGACGACGTGCTGACCCTGCTGGTCGACGCCATCCGCACCCGCCTCAACCCCACCGGACCCACGACCTGAACAGGACCTGCTCCGACCACTCCGCACGTCGAGCGCGGGCTCGCCCCCGCACCCCGGCCCGCGTCGTCTTCCTGTCAGCGGCGAAGCCGCTGAGCCGCCGACCACCTGATCAACCGGACCACCCGCGGGTTCTCAGCGTCCTCCTCGCGAGGACAGCTTTTTCGCATGTGGCGGAGCCACCTGTGAAAAAGATCCCGCAGCGAGGAGGGCGCTGAGGTTCCGCCACCCCAGCGCTACGCAGCCGAAGCGGGCAGGCCCCGAAGACGGATCGGGGGCAGGTTCCACCAGGTCAGGCAGCGCCACGCCCACTCCAACGGCCCGTAGCGGAAGTGCGCGAGCCACAGCCTGCTCCACACCGCCTGCACCGCGATGACCGCGACGGCGAACCCGAGCATCGTCCACCAGGAGCTGGAGTCCGCCAGCCCGATCAGCCGTCCGGCGCTCACCATCAGCAGCGTCGCGCTCACGTAGTTGGTCAGCGCCATCCGCCCCAGCGGTTCCAGCGCCGCCGAGATCGGCCGCCCGGCCCGGGTCCGGAGCAGCAGGGCCAGCCCGCTGCTGTACGCGGTGGCCAGGCACAGCCCGGCGACCACGGTGGTCAGCGCGAACCCGAGGTCGCGCGGGCCGTAGAGCTGGGTGAGCAGTGCGGGCACCGACAGCCCGGCCGACACCGCGAACACCACCGCCAGCTGGTTCCGCCGCGCGTGCAGCGTCTGCGGGATCTCGTAGCGGGCGAGGGCGTAGCCGAGCACCAGCGCGCCGGGCACCGGGCTGATCGGGAGCACCAGCGCCACCAGCAGGGCTGCCCACCGCGGCGCGAAGCTCAGCGGCAGCAGCAGCGCGACCCCGAGCACGCCGTAGAACAGCAGGTACTCGCCGGGGTGCAGCAGCTGGTGCAGGCCGCCGAGCGGGAACAGCACGGCCAGCCGGCGCGCCAGCAGCAGCCGCGGCCGGGGGTGCTTGCGGGTGGCGCGCTGCAGGAAGATGCCGAAGCCGATCCCGAACAGCAGCGCGAAGATCACGTTGAACCGGTACTGCACGAACAGGTCCAGCGCGCGCCGCACCGGCGCTTCGGCGCCGCCGACCTCGCTCGGCATGCCCAGCACGTGCGGGATGTTCACCAGCAGGATGCCGAACAGCGCGAAGCCGCGGAGCGCGTCGAGCGTCGTCACCCGCTGCCCGGAGGAGCCGCCGGGCGCCCGCGCCGGGACCGCGGCGGGCACCCGGACGGCGATGGGCACCGTGTCCTGCGCGTCCGGTCGGGTGAGCCGCCGGGTGGCGGACCACGGGTCGGCGCCGGGGTGCGGGGCGCTGTCTCGCATCGGATCACTTCTTCGCGGCTCGGTTTCCAGGAACCGGGCGCGTCGTCCCGCCCGGCCCGAGCCAAGTTAGGGATCCGCGGCACCGCGGTGATCGCCTTTCGAGCCGACCCGCCTACGACTTTCGGGTATGGCCGGGGGAACGGCCCGTTCGCCCACTCCGGTCGGGCTGATGGGCCGTTCACCTCTGGTGGGGGGGGGGGGGGCCCCCCGGGGGGGGGGCCCCCCCCCGCCCCCCCCCGGGGGGGGGCGGGGGGGGGGGGGGGGGCGCGCCCCGCGGGGGGGGGGGCCCCGGCCG
>NZ_JAIUJZ010000068.1:0-71651 GCF_020176775.1 Saccharopolyspora sp. 6M | reverse complement strand
CCTCGACACCGCCCGCGCCCGCGAACGCGGCGGCGCGGGACTCGGCCTGGCCCTCGCCCGCGAGATCGCCCACCTGCACGACGGCACCCTCGCCATCACCGACTCCGACCGAGGAGCCCGCTTCACCGCGACCTTCCCGCTGACCGCACGGGGCGATCAGCAGTCAGCTCTTCCTTCGCCGTGAGGCGCAGGCTGCCTTCCATCGCTGCGAACGCGCGCTCGATGCACACCGGGAGCTCGCTCGGCGGGCGTTCGGGCTACCACTCGTCGAGCGCGCGACGCCACGCCGCGAGGCAGAACTCCAGAAGCAGCTCGAGCTCGCGTTCGGGCTGCCCCGTGAAGCGGCACGCGATCTCCGCGCGCACCTCGCGCAGCGAATGCGCGGTGAGCGCGGGAGAGGACTCGTTGAGCCGTACGGTCGCGGGGGACCGGCGGTACCAGTCCTGGTCCATACGCCGCAGGGTCTCCAACAAGGCGTCGCGCATGACGGTGACGAGCTCGCCCCTCGGTGACGTCTCCTCCAGCGCGAGCTGCGGTGGCCCAGAACTCCGTGAACGCGGTCAGGGCGACGTCCTCTTTGGACCGGTGATTCCTGAAGAAGGTCCGCCGCGACACCTCGACCGCGTCGAGCAGCTCGTCGAGCGGCGTGCCGTCGAATCCGCGCTCGGTGAACAACTCGACGGCCGTCTGCGCGAGCGCACGCCGCGTGCGGGCCTTCTTGCGTTCGCGCAGCGCCGTGGATCGTTCCGCGGGCATCATCGGTGGCGATCCGAGCTCGACCACCCACCTCCGTTGATGCCCGATCAAGGCGAACGCCACGATGTGGCATCGTTCGTGAGGAAGCACGAGCCGAGCGCTGTCGCCTAGCTTCGACACGAGAAGCGGGAGCCCTTTTCCATCCCTGGCAACGGCGGCCAGGGGGCAGTCGCCCGCTAGCGACGGAGCCTTGACCTCTCCGGCCCGTGTTGGCAGGCCTGTGTCGGCCGTGACTCGCACTGCCCGATCTCCTGCCTCGCCGTTCGAGGGCGCCGTCGCCGCCGCGTTCGCCCGCTGGGGGCTTGTGGTGCTGCGGAGGCGGATCGCCGTGCTCGAGCGTGAGGGCCGTCGGTGCCGCGCGGGAGTGGGAGAAGATCACCCGCGTCCACGCCGACCGGATCCGGGTTCTGCGCAACGCGGGACCGGTGAGCCGGTGCCGCCGACGCGGTGACCCACGACATGGGCTCCTGCGGGTCGGGTCGGCTCCCGTGGTTTTCATGACCGATCGTTCTTGACTGATCGTTCCTGAAAGGGCTAGCGTCGTCGCATGGGGCGGCGGCGGTCTTTCGATGTGGATGAGGTCGTGGTGGCGGCGGCGGATCTGTTCGCGCGCCGCGCCTACGACGGGGTGTCCGTCGATGACCTGGTCACCCGGCTCGGCGTGCACCGCAACAGCCTTTACGGCGTGTTCGGCAGCAAGCGGGGCCTGTACCTGGCGGCGTTGCGCCACCACATCGAGCACGAGGTTCGCCCGCACCTGAACCGGGCGGCCGAACCGGATCACGTGCCGGAGTGGGACCTGCTGCTGGTCGCCGCGGTCGACCGGGCGCTCGACGATCCCGAGGTCGCCGACCTGGTGTCGTCGATCTTCGCGGAACTGGACGAGGCGACGGGGGATCCGCGTGCGACCGAGGCGCTGCTGGGGCGTTGGCTGCGCCGGCGGCCGGTGATGGCGAAGGAGATCTGACGTGGCGGTAATCAGGGTGCAGGGCCAGGACCTGGTCGTGGAGATGGCGGGACTGGACAAGGTCTGGGCGCACAAGAGCAAGCTGACCATTCCGCTGGCGCATGTGCGGGGCGCCACGATGGATCCGGGCGTTCTGGGCGAGCCCAAGGGGATTCGGGCGCCGGGCACGCACGTGCCGGGCCTGATCACGGCGGGCACCTTCCACAAGGACGGTGAGAAGGTCTTCTGGGCCGTGCGCGACGCGCGGAAGGCCGTGGTCGTGGAGTTGACCGGCGACGAACGTTTTGCCCGCCTGGTGGTCGAAGTCGAGGACCCGCGTGCGGCCGTAGCCCTGATCGAACACGCCGCGAGCCGATGATCACCCGAATCGCGTTCATCCTCGCGGTGGTCTCCACCGCCGCTGTCACGGTCGCGATCCCGCCGGCCGCTGGCAGCGCCCACGAAGCGACCTGGTTGCCCGCGCACGATGAGCAGGTGTCGTTCGTCGTGGAAGGCACCACCACCTACGGCACGCTCCACGTGCCGACACGGCGCCCCGGAGAGCGTTTGCCCGCTGCCCTGCTGCTGCCGGGCAGCGGTCCCACCGATCGTGACGGGAACCAACCGCCCTCGCTGACACCCGGCACCCTCCGTGATCTCGCCGGTGTACTGGACCGCGATCGGGTCGCGACGCTGCGGTTCGACAAGTACGGCACCGGCCGCACGGGCTTGGGGGCGTGGGCCGGGCGCCCGCAGGACCTCGATTACCCGGCCTTCATCAGGCAAGCCGGAGCCGCCCGTGACTACCTGCAACGCCGGATCGAAGTGGCGCCGCGCCGGGTGGCACTCGCCGGGCACAGCGAAGGAGCCATGACGGCTCTGGTGCTGGCCGCGCAGGCTCCGCTCCACCGCCGTGCCGCGGCCCTCGTTCTGCTGCAGCCCCAGGCGCTGCGATTCCTGGACCTCGTGGCCATGCAACTCCACGATCAGACCAGGCGACTCGTCGAGTCCGGGGAGTTGACACCGGAGGAAGGCGAGATCGTCGACCGGGCGATCGACGTCGCCGTCATGGACCTGCGCGGCGGCCGCCCGGTCGATACCTCGGCCATGCCGGCGCCGCTCGCCGCGCTCTTCCAATCGCTTGCCGGGCCCAACCGGCGGTTCGCGCTGACCGACGACGCGATCTTCCCGCCCCACGTCGCCCGCTGGCTGCCCCCCCATGCCCGTCCTGCTGACCTACGGCGCGCTGGACCCGCAGGTGCCCTACCCCACCACCGACGAGCTCACCGACGCCGTCGGTCACCGCGTGGTCCTACCCGGCGTCGGCCACCTGATGACCACCGCCGACGGAACGCTCTCCACCGTCCTGACCCGAGAGCTCAGCGCCTTGCGCTGGTGACCGGCGACGCCGGGTCACGACGTTGCGGCACACGCCGCGACGCGGCCTCGCCAGGGGAGGGGCGGCCAGCAGCGCGGTGCCAGTTTTGCAGCCGGCCCGTTTCTGCGGGCCGCCCTCCGACCCCGCGTGCGTGTTACCACCCGCCGGGCTCTTCATGAACCCTGCGGGATCGTTCGCCGCATCCCCTTCAAGGATATGCACGTCGAACCTGGTAGTGCGGCCGTACCATCGGGAATCGGTCGTAGGTCGGGGGATCCTGTGCGGACCAGCGGTGCGTGACCTCCTCGACCGGCCAGTGGCGCCGTGCGCCGCATACGGCAAGTGGCCGTCGTGCTCGCCCGCGGGATGCCGGCTGAGCGCAGCGACGCTTCGGGGCCGGGGTGTCGATCGCCAGCGGCAGCGGGTCGTGCCGTCCGACGCGGGCCGCTATGCAGTACGAGCGCTCGGCCTCCAGTTGGGCGAAGCACAGCCCGCGGTCCAGGATCGGGTAGTGCGTGGCCACGACCACCCAGTCCGCGCGCACGGTGCCACCCGTCTTGACGACCTCGCAAGGGGTGCCTCGGGGTATGTCGAGCGCGCGGTGTGTTCGAACACCGCCGAACCGGTGTTGTCGAGCACCGCGCGGGCGAGTCCGCGAGGTATTCGACCGGCTGGAACTCGATCTAATCGGCCAGCCGCACTGCTCGTTGCCGGGAACGGCAGTCCGGGTGAGTCGGTGAGTTCGACGGGCAGCCCTGCTTGCCGCGCGGCATCGGCCTCGGTCTCGTCGGTCTCCGCCGACTTGGTCGCGTACGTGCACGCCGGTCGCCTCCGCAGTGCGCAGTCGGGTGAAGGCCCATCAGATCCAGGGTGCTGGCTTGCTCGGACCAGGACCGGGGACAGCTCGAGCAGCAGGTGGAGGGCCTGTCGGTCGCGGTGTGCGGCCGCGACGTGGCCGGGCAGGCCGAATGCGTCCCCGTCTCGCGCTTCGCTCGCTGAGCTCGCCGCCGCGTTCGTGGTGTGGTCCGAGACCGCGCTCCAGCTGGCTCGCGGATGCCTGCGTCGCCCGCCGAGCCGCGTTGACCACCACTCGGCGGAGGGTTTCGACCCGGCCTGACCGGGGAATCCTGTAGTTCTCGCCACACCATGAGGAGGCGTGATTCCAATCGCAGATGAGCGGCGCGGCCGGCAGGTCGCGATCCTGGCCACCGACGGTGGCGAGCAGGTCGAAGTGCCCCGGCCTCGCCAGGCGGTCGAGCAGGCGAAGCGCAGGCGATCATGCTGTCGATCGAGCCGGACGAATTCAGTTGGTGAACGCCGGCATCGACAAAGGCGTCACCTCGACCGTCGACCTCTTGGTCGCCGACGTTCCAGGGGACACTTCGAGGCCCTGACCCTGCCGGGTGGCTCGGTCAACGCGGACGGGTTGCGGATAACTCCGCCGCTGCGGGTGTCGTGCGGGACTTCGTCCGGTCGGGTAAGCGGCTCGCTGCGAGCCGGTGGGCGTGATCGCCGAACAGCCCTTGACCCGAGGTACCCCGAGCAGGCCGGTGCGCGGCGGTCAGCAGCCCGCAGCGCTCGACCCACACGGGAGGTGACGTGATGGCAACCCAGAGCGGCGCCACGGCCGATGCGCCCACGGTGACGCTAGGCCTGCTCAGCGATCCCGGACTACCCGCCGAGTTGTCCGCCGACCTCGCCGCACAGCTGCCCGACCTGCTTGAACACGAGACCGACGGCCGTGCCCAATGGCGGGTCGAGACCGCCTCGCAACAGTTGACCCTCGACGAGCACGGCACACTGCCCTCAGTCGAGATCGGCCAACACGCGATGGCCGAGCACAGGTGGGACCTGGTGATCCTGGTGACCGAGCTCCCCCGGAGGGCCGGCACCCAGCCGGTAATCTCCGACTACGGGCGCGTCACCGGCTTCGGCCTGGTCTCACTGCCCGGGTTGGGCGCGATCGGACTGCGCCGCCAGGTGCGCAAGGTGATAGTGCACCTGGTCGCCGAGCACCTGATCGACAAACCGCTCGGCGACGGCGGCACCGACGGGCAAGATCAGGGTGGGCCGCGCGCCCACCGAGCGTTGGGCCCGGGCGCCTCGGTGCAGCACATCGACTCCACCGACGAGGGCATCGACGCCCACCTGGCCCTGACCGGCACCCGGGGACGGCTCCGCCTGCTGGCCGGGATGGTGCGGGCGAACCGCCCGTGGCGGCTGGTGCCGAGCCTGTCCCCGGCCCTCGCCGGTGCCGCTGCGGGGGCGGCGTTCGGGGTGTTCTACTCCAACATCTGGCAGCTCGCTGACGCGTTCAGCGGATGGCGCCTCACGCTGGTCAACGTCCTAGCGGTCCTGGCGATGATCGCCTGGCTGATCATCGACAACAGCTTGTGGGAGCGGCCCTCGGACCGGCAACTGCGCGAAGAGGCCGCGGTCTACAACGCGGCCACCGCGCTGACGATTTCGATCGGCGTGCTGTGCATGTACGTGCTGTTGTTCGTGGCCACCCTGATCTCGGCGCTGGTGGTGATCCCACCCGACTACCTCACCGCCACCCTTCAACACCCCAGCGGTTTCAACGAGTTCGCGATCGTAGCCTGGCTGTCCACCTCGATGGGCACCATCGCCGGTGCCCTCGGCTCCGGGTTCGCCAGCGAGGACGCGGTCCGCCAGGCCGCCTACAGCAAACGCGAACAGGAACGTCGGCAGAGCCTGCGATCCCAGCACTAGGGCTCATTCTGACGTTCGGCGGCGTGGCCCGCCCGCGATGCGCACCCCAGCTGGGAGATCTTTTGCCGCAGTTTCCGCTGACCGCCGCGGCCAGGAGCAGCGGTGTCTCTCGTAGTGGTATGGATACTTCTCAGTCAAGGGAGCCGGACGAACTCCCGCGCCAGCCTGAACTCGCCGACCGCGGCCGAAGAGCCGGGCGTGCCTGAGCAGGCGTTAGACGGGGAATCCAAGCACGCGTTATTGAATTCGATTTGAAAGACGTAGCTCTTTCTGAATCAGTCGGCGAATTCCGGCATCGGGTCATTTCAAAGGGCGGCGGGCGGTATCCGCGTAGGCGGGCCACCTGTGTGAATCCGTTCGGCGCGTATCCGGGTATCAAAGAGGTTCTCCGGCGCCAATCTGTGCGTCGCCAGTGGCGTCCTGAGGATCCGTGAACGCGGTACCGAGGTTGACAGTATGGAGAAGCTGACCATGCCCACTGGTACGTGGACGGAGTCGCCGTCCGAGCCGGGGACTACCGCACCGCAGCGAACGGTGTTTCCAGCACAGTCCCGTGCCTCCCGGTGTCGTGCTCCGTGCTCGTGAGCGTGGCCACAAATCGTGTTCGTTGTGGAGCCCGAACGGATCGATGACGACCAGGGTATTTCGCCCTGGAGTTCGCCGCCGGTGTCCGACCCGTACCTGTGCCGGTGGGGTGAACCGTGCTGCGAATTTCGGCCTCGTAGGCGCACGCGAGAGCAGGCGCCGAGCCCTCAAGGTGGGATGGGGAGCGGCGCGGAACACCATCTGGCCGTGCACGTCGTGAGAGGAACGAGCTTAGGTGGAGTAGTGATGTCCGATCAGCAGCCGGGCGCGTCCGATGCGGGAGGCGCCCCATTCGCAGAGCCCCCGGACCGCCGTTCGATCGCCTCCTACACGCGCTACGCAGACGCCGAGCAAGCCGTCGACTACCTGTCCGACCAGGACTTCCCGGTGGAGCGGGTCGCCATCGTGGGGCATGACGTTCAGTTCGTCGAACAGGTCATCGGCAAGCTCAGCTACGGCAGGTCGGCCTTGCACGGAGCCGGTGGCGGCGCGCTGACCGGCGTGCTGATCGGGTGGATCTTCGGGCTCTTCAGCTGGATCCAGCCGCTGCTGGCCAGCTTCACCCTCGCGATCTACGGACTCGTCTTCGGCGCGATCGTCGGGGCCATGATCGGTCTGCTGATGTACGCGGCGCAGGGCGGCAGGCGGGATTTCTCCGCAGTGCAGATCATGCAGCCCACCCGGTACGAGGTCCTCGTCGACGCCGAGGTCGCCGGGGAGGCGAGCAGGCTGCTCCAGCAACACCAGAAACCGCAGGCGAGCGGTGCCGTCGACTGACCACCGCGCCCGCATTCGTTGGCAGGAGAACGTCATGGCCAAAGCAGTCGGTATCGATCTCGGCACCACCAACTCCGTGATCGCCGCTTGGGAGGGCGGTGAACCCTCGGTCATCCCGAACGCCGAGGGCTCGCGGACGACGCCGTCCGTCGTCGCGTTCACCGACTCCGGTGAGCGCCTCGTGGGCCAGCTGGCACGCAGGCAGGCGATCCTCAACCCGAAGGGCACGATTTACTCGGCGAAGCGCTTCATCGGTCGCCGCTTCGAGGAGGTCACCGACGAAATAGACGCGGTCGGCTTCGACGTCGTCGAGGGCGACAACGGTGTCGCGCGCTTCGAAGTCCGGGGCAAGCAGTACGCGCCGGAGGAGATCAGCGCGCAGGTCCTGCGCAAGCTCGCCGACGACGCGGGCAAGTCCCTGGGCGAGAAGGTCACCGAGGCCGTCATCACCGTGCCCGCCTACTTCAACGACGCCCAGCGCACCGCCACCAAGGACGCTGGGCGCATCGCGGGTTTGGAGGTCCTGCGGATCATCAACGAGCCGACCGCAGCTGCACTGGCCTACGGGCTGGACAAGCGTGGGCACGAGACCGTGCTGGTCTTCGACCTCGGTGGCGGTACCTTCGACGTCAGCCTCCTCGACGTGGGCGACGGCGTCGTGGAGGTCCGCTCCACCGCCGGTGATGGCCACCTCGGCGGCGACGATTTCGACCGCAGGCTCGTCGACCACCTCGCCGACGAGTTCCAGCGCGACAACGGCATCGACCTGCGCAACGACCCACAGGCGCTGCAACGGCTCTTCGAGGCTGCGGAGAAGGCCAAGGTCGAGCTCAGCTCGGTGTCGCAGACCCAGGTGAGCCTGCCGTTCATCACCGCCGACGCCGCCGGTCCCAAGCACCTGCAGTCCACGATCATGCGTTCGACATTCGAGCAGCTGACCTCCGACCTGGTCGAGCGGTGCCTGGACCCGGTCAAGCGCGCGATGGGCGATGCCAAGGTCACCGAGAACGACATCGACGAGGTCATCCTGGTCGGCGGTTCCACCCGGATCCCAGTCGTGCAGGCGCTCGTGCGCAAGCTCACCGGGGGCAAAGACCCGAACATGAGCGTGAACCCGGACGAGGTCGTCGCGCTGGGCGCAGCGGTGCAGGCCGGTGTGCTCAAGGGTGACGTCCAGGACGTCCTGCTGCTCGACGTCACACCGCTATCACTCGGGGTGGAGACCCGCGGCGGCGTCATGACCAAGCTCATCGAGCGCAACACCACGATCCCGGCACGGCGCACCGAGGTTTTCTCCACCGCTGAGGACAACCAGTCCGCGGTGGACATCGTAGTGCTGCAGGGCGAACGCGAGCGGGCCGCCGACAACCGGGTGCTCGGCCGGTTTCGGCTGGAGAACATTCGGCCGGCTCCGCGCGGCGAACCGCAGGTCGAGGTCACCTTCGACGTCGATGCCAACGGCATCCTCAGCGTCACCGCGAAGGACAAGGACACCGGCGCCCAGCAGAGCATCACCATCAGCGACAGCTCCAACCTCGACAAGGGCGAGGTGGAGCGGATGGTCTCCGAAGCCGAGCGCAACCGCGACGAGGACCAGCAGCTGCGCGCCGCCGTGGAGACCCGCAACGAACTCGATTCGGCCGCCTACCAGGTGGAGAAGCGGCTGCAGGAGCTCGGCGACGCGGCACCGGTGAACGAGCGGGCTCGGGCCGAGATGCTGGTCAACGAGGCGCGCGAGGCAGTCCGCGACGAGGCGTCGCCGGAGCGGGCCCGGCCGCTGACCGACGACCTGCGCCAGATCTACCAGGGACTGTCAACCTACGGTGCCGGTGCCGGTGCCGGTGCCGGTGCCGGTGCCGCGAGCGCGACCAGCGATGCGACGGGCGGCTCCGAAGAAGGTGGCGGCGATGACGACGTCGTGGACGCCGACTTCGAACGGACGTGAGGCCCGGCATGACAACATCACCGCACGAACACGACACCGAATCCGACGAGCAGGCACAGCAGGCCGAGCAGCCGGAGGAAGCTGAAGCGGTCAGGCCCAACGCCGCCGAGCTGGAGGACCGCCTCCGGCGCGCCTTGGCCGACTTGGACAACGCGCGCAAGCGTCACGTGCGCGAGCTGGGACTGGTGCGCGCCGAGGAGCGAGCGAAAGCCACCGCGGCGTGGCTGCCGGTGCTGGACAACCTCGAACTGGCGCTCGAGCACGCCGAGGCCGACCCCGAGTCCATCGTCGACGGCGTGCGGGCCGTCCGGGACCAGGCGGTGGACCTCCTGGCCCGGCTCGGCTACCCGCGTCAGGAGGAGGTCGGCGTCCCGTTCGACCCGAGCCGCCACGAGGTGGTCGACGTCGTGTCCGACTCCGATGCTGAACCCGGCATCGTCGTCGGCGTCCGGCGTCCCGGCTACGGCGAGCCGGATAACCAGCTGCGGCCCACCGCGGTCAGCGTCACGAGGCAGTCGGGGTGAGCGCCATGGCGCGCGACTACTACGAGGTGCTGGGGGTGTCCCGCGGCGCGAGCCAGGACGAGATCCAGCAGGCCTACCGCAAGCTGGCACGTCGCCACCACCCCGACGTGAACTCCGCCCCGGAGGCCGAGGAGCGGTTTAAGGAGATCAACGAGGCCTACGATGTGCTGTCGGATCCGGACCTCCGCAAGCGCTACGACCGCTTCGGCCCGGACTTCCGGTCCGTTCCGGAAGATTGGGAGGAACGTGTCGGCGCGGGTGCCGGCACCGGCCCTGGAGGCACCTGGCGCACCCGTGGCACTGGTGGGAGCCGGAACGTGCACTTCACCACGGGTGGGGGAGAGGTCGACTTCGAGGACCTGTTCGGCAGTATCTTCGGCGCCCGCGGCGCGGCCGGTCCCATTCCCGGGGCCGACCAGGAAGCCGAGTTGGAGCTGACCGTCGAGGAGGCCTACCGCGGCGGCACCCGCACGATCACGTTGTCCGGCCCCGAGGGAACCAGGGAGTACCGGGTGACCGTGCCGCGCGGCGCCGTCGATGGCCAGCGCATCCGGCTGGCCGGGCAGGGCGGCCGGGGCAGCGGCGATGGCCCCTCCGGTGACCTCTACCTGCGCGTCCGGATCGCCCCGCACCCCCGCTACCGATTGTCGGGTCGCGATATCCACGTCGACCTGCCAGTCACGCCCTGGGAAGCGGCGTTGGGCGCCACCGTCCCGCTCACTACGCCAGGTGGGGAGACGAAGGTGACCGTCCCGGCGGGCTCCTCCAGCGGCCGACGGCTGCGGCTGCGCGGCGAAGGCATGCCCCACCCGCGCGGCACCCCCGGCGATCTCTACGCCGAGCTGCGCGTGATGGTGCCGACGACACCGACCGCACGCGAGCGGGAGCTGTTCGAGCAGCTGGCCACCGAATCCACTTTCGACCCCCGGAGGTGATCATGAGCAATCCGTCTCGGCAACGGGGTCCCGGCGGGCCCGGCTACGCGCTCGCCCGTCCGCACCGGCTCAGCCTGGACACCACCGCAGCACAGGCCGGAATGCACCCCGACCTGGTCCGGCGGTTCGTGGCCCTGAGCCTGCTGGAAGCGTCCTACGACGCCGACGGGACGCCGTGGTTCGTCGAGAGCGCGCCCCTGGTACTCGCCCGTATTCAGCGGCTGCGGGCCGGGCTCTCGCTCAACTACGCAGCGATCGGGCTGGTGCTGGACCTGCTCGACCGAATCGACCGGATGGAAACCGCACTCCGATCCCGCCCCACCGCCCGAGGCGGGACAGGAGGTGATCCACGATGGACATGAACCGGCTGACCCAGAAGTCGCAGGAGGCGCTGCAGGCGGCGCAGACCATCGCGACCGAGCACGGCCACACCGAAGTGGACGGCGAGCACTTGCTGCTGGCGCTACTCGACCAGTCCGAGGGAATCGTGCCGCGCGTGGTCGAACGGGTCGGCGCCGATCCCGGCGTCCTGCGTGACGACGTCGAGAAGGACCTCTCGCAACTGCCCAAGGTCACCGGTCCGGGCGCGCAGCCCGGGCAGGTCTACGTCAGCCAGCGGTCGTCCAGACTGCTCGACGCCGCCGAGCGGGAGTCCAGGCGGCTCAAGGACGAGTACGTTTCGGTGGAGCACCTGCTGCTGGCAATGGCCGAGGAAGGCTCGTCGAGCAGGGCGGGTCGGCGGCTGTCCGAGCACGGTATCACCCGCGAGTCGTTCCTGAACGCGCTGACCGAGATCCGAGGCAGCCAGCGGGTCACCTCAGCCACGCCGGAGAACTCCTACGAAGCTCTGGAGAAGTACGGCCGCGACCTCGTCAACGAGGCCCGCAAGGGCACCCTCGACCCGGTGATCGGCCGTGACGCCGAGATCCGGCGGGTCGTCCAGATCCTGAGCCGCAAGTCGAAGAACAATCCGGTGCTCATCGGTGATCCCGGCGTCGGGAAGACCGCGATCGTGGAGGGCCTGGCGCAGCGCATCGTGCACGGCGACGTGCCGGAAGGGCTGCGGGACAAGACCGTGTTCGCCCTCGACATGGGTGCGCTGGTGGCCGGTGCCAAGTATCGCGGTGAGTTCGAGGAACGGCTCAAGGCCGTGCTCGGCGAGGTGAAGGCCGCCGAGGGCCGCATCCTGTTGTTCGTTGACGAGCTGCACACCGTGGTCGGCGCCGGCGCCGCCGAGGGCGCGATGGACGCGGGCAACATGCTCAAACCGATGCTCGCCCGCGGCGAGCTCCACATGATCGGCGCGACCACGCTAGACGAGTACCGCAAGCGAATCGAGACCGACGCGGCACTGGAACGGCGGTTCCAGATCGTGCTGGTCGACGAACCGTCGGTCGAGGACAGCGTCTCGATCTTGCGGGGGCTGCGGGAACGCCTGGAGGTCTTTCACGGCGTCAAGATCCAGGACGGCGCGCTGGTCGCGGCGGCGACGCTGAGCCACCGCTACATCAGTGACCGGTTCCTGCCCGACAAGGCCATCGACCTCGTCGACGAGGCCTGCGCCCGGCTGCGCACCGAGATCGACTCCATGCCCGCCGAACTCGACGAGCTCACCCGCCGGGTTACGCGGCTGGAGATCGAGGAGGCCGCGCTGTCCAAGGAGACCGATCCGGCCAGCATGTCCAGGCTGGACGAGCTGCGCAAGGAACTTGCCGACCTGCGCACCGAGACCGACGCCAAGCACGCGCAATGGGAGGCCGAGCGGCGCGCGATCCGGCGCGTGCAGGAGCTGCGCCAGGATCTCGAGCAACTGCGCCGCGAGGCCGACGACGCCGAGCGCAACTACGACCTCAACCGCGCAGCCGAGCTGCGCTACGGCCGGATCACCGAGCTGGAGCGCAGGCTCGGGGCCGAGGAAGAGCAGCTTGCTTCCAAGCAGGGCGAGCACCAGCTGTTGCGGGAGGTCGTCACAGCAGAAGAGATCGCTGAGATCGTGGCTGCTTGGACGGGCATCCCCGTCGCCCGGCTCCAAGAGGGCGAGCGGGAGAAACTGCTGCGCCTCGACGAGATCTTGCGGGAGCGGGTCATCGGCCAGGACGAGGCCGTCCAGCTCGTCGCCGACGCGATCATTCGCGCTCGCTCGGGCATCCGCGCCCCCTACAGGCCCATCGGCTCGTTCGTGTTCCTCGGCCCGACCGGTGTCGGCAAGACCGAGCTGGCGAAGACGCTGGCCGCCACCTTGTTCGACACCGAGGAGAACATGGTCCGCCTGGACATGAGTGAGTACCAGGAACGGCACACCGTCAGTCGGCTCATGGGCGCCCCGCCCGGCTACGTCGGCTACGAGGAAGGGGGACAGCTCACCGAGGCGGTGCGGCGCAAGCCGTACTCGGTGGTGCTCTTCGACGAGATCGAGAAAGCGCACCCGGAGGTCTTCAACACCCTGCTGCAAGTGCTCGACGACGGCCGGATCACCGACGCCCAGGGGCGCACCGTCGACTTCCGCAACACCGTCATCATCATGACCTCCAACATCGGATCGGAGTACTTGCTCGACGGCGTCGAGGAGGGCGAGATCAAGCCCGACGCGCGGGAGCGGGTCCTGGACGACCTGCGCCGGCACTTCCGCCCCGAGTTCCTCAACCGGATCGACGACATCGTGCTCTTCCGCCCGCTATCGCTGCCCCAGATCGAGAAGATCGTGCAGCTGCAGTTCGAGGACCTGCGGGCCCGCCTCTCCGAGCGGCGCACCACGCTGCGGGTCACCGAGGAGGCCCGGCGGCTCATCGCCGAGCAGGGATTCGACCCCGTTTACGGCGCCCGCCCGCTGCGCCGCTTCATCGCCCACGAAGTGGAGACCAGGATCGGGCGGGCGTTGCTGCGCGGCGACTTCCAGGAAGGCGGCACCGTGGTCGTCTCGGCCCGGGACGGCGAGCTACGAGTGGAGTACGAGGCTGACGCCCTGCACGCGCAAGCCGCCTGAAACCCGCCTGACGAGAACCGGGGAGTCCACTCCGGACCTCCCCGGTTCTCTCGGCCGAACTCCTAGAGCAGGAGGTGGAACAGCTCGAACGCCCGCTCCCACTCCTCGGTCGCCGGGTTCTTCACCGCCGGGTCGACGATCTTGAAGGAGCGGGCGAGCGCCACGCTGATCCCGCCTGCGACCAGCGGCAGTCGCTCCAGCACCCCCTCGCCCAGCTCCACCTCCAGTACCGGCCGGGCGGTGATGTGCTCGAGGAGGGGCTTGACCTCGATCTCCTCCTCCACCTTCTGGAAGGCGTGAACGCACTCCTGCAGACCCTTGGTCACCGGGAGGTCAGCCACGCTCATCACGTCACGACCGTTGGCCTTGGCCGCGTTGCGGCCGATGATGCACAGGTCGTAGATCTTGTCGTTGACGAAGTCGTTGTAGCGCTTGAGGTCGTTCTTGTCGACGTTCAGCCCGGCCGTCGAGCGGAAGAACCGCTGGAACTTGCTCACACCCATGACCGCCATGTCCATCACCTCTCTTCTGGAACGCACGAACAGATCACCGGCTCACACCGAGGCCGGAAACGAGCACGGAACATCCGCGCGTCCCGCGACAGGGCTGCGACGGTCTCGGTGACTCTTTCGGGGTGGTATCCCGCCACCTGACACCTCCGTGCGGGCCTTCCTCTCGGATACCAGGGCCAGGTCGCGGTGGTGGCCTACCAGCCTGCGATGACCACGTTGGCACCCCGGCCCGACGTTCGGTCGAGCATCTCCTCCACGCGCTGGCCACCGGCGTGGTCGTTCTCCGGCCCCGGACCACCCGAGCCCCAGTCCGACACGTCGCTGACCTCGACCTCGGCCGGAGCGCGCGCCAGCACACCTTGGATTCCGAGCAGACCTACCGCGTCCCCGCTGAGCACCGCCAGAGCCGCACTTCGGCCGCGGGTGCAGCAGGTCACCGGGTCGGGTTGGCCGCCCCCGGGCCCGATGTCGAGGACCCGGCCCGCGGTTCCGTGGCCGAGCGCGTGCGGCGACGGCGCATCGGTCAGTCCGATCCACCGGTCGACGATCAGATCTGTAGCGTCCACCTCGACAAGGACGTTTAACGGGTGCGCCACGGCAGGGCCAGGTGCGTCTTCGACCTCTGGCTGCGCACCGCTGCGCCGCAGGCGAACCGCCTTCATTCTGCTACCTCCCGGCAAGGTCGGCAAAGCCCGCCTACCGCTCCGGCGGTGCCGCAGGCCATCCTCGCGCCTGCTGTTCCGGAGCGGCTTCGGCTTGGGGCGGTGAATTCCCGGCCGCTTCTCAACCCGCCAGGGCGATGTGGTCGGTCAGGAGTGCTGGAGCATGAGTTCCTCCAGGTCGATTTCGTGCAGGATCGGGCGCAGGATTTCGTCGTCCAGCCGGTGTTCGTCGCGTATCTGGACCAGTGCCGCCCGCTCAGCGGCGAGCATCTCCGCGCGCAGCCGCCAGTAGACCGCGGACGGACTGTCGCCGAGTTCGTCCGCGCTCCGCCCCAGCCGCTCCCACGCCTGGTGGCGCTGCGCCTGCGGGCGGCACGGCGCAGGTCCTCGGCGATCTCCTCGGGCGGCTGGGTCTCGGCCAGTAGCACCTCCAGCCGTTCGAGGCCCACCCGCGCTGCCTCGCGCAGGGCTTGCGCCTGCACCAGTGCGTCCCCCTCAGGTTCATCCCCGGTGGCCCGCAGCCGACGGATGAGCCAGGGGAGGGTCAGGCCGTGCAGCAGGAGCGTTGCCAGGGTGACGAAGAAGGCCAGGAACATCAGCTCTGCCCGGAACGGGAACGGTGCCCCCGCGACCGTGACGGCCGGGATCGCGAACGCGGCGGTCAGCGAGACGACGCCCCGCATGCCGGACCAGGACACGATGACCGCGTACTGCGACGGCATGGGGTCGTGCCCGCCGAACAGCCGCTCGGGGACGTACATGACCCCGAAGACCCACGCCGCCCGGGCCAGCACGGCCACGGCAGTCAACACGATACCGGTGACGACCAATCGTTCGAGGTCCTGTGAGACCCCGTCCACCACGGTGCGCAGCTGCAGCCCGATGAGCGCGAACACGACCGCTTCCAGCAGCGTGGTCACGGCTCGCCACACCGCTTGGTCCTGCACGCGGGTGGCTGCACTGCCCTGGTGCGAGCGGTGGCTGAGGAACAGCCCCGCGACCACCACCGCCAAGACTCCCGAAGCGTGCGCCTGCTCGGCCACCAGGTAGGTCGCGTACGGCACGAGTAGTCCGACGGCACTTTCCAGCGTCCCGTCCTCGAGAATCAGGCGCGCGGTGCACGACCCAGCCAGCGACGGCACCGATCGCCAGCCCGCCCGCGGCCCCCAGCACGAACACGCCGACACCTTCCAACAGCGAGGAACCGGTCCCCACGGCGGCTGCCACGGCTACCCGGTAGGCGGTGAGCGCGGTGGCGTCGTTGACCAGGCTCTCCCCGTTGAGGACCGTCATGATCCGACGCGGCAGGCCCAGCCTGCGGCCGATCGCCGTGGCGGCGACCGCGTCCGGTGGCGCCACCACCGCGCCGAGCACGAACGCGGCGCTGAGCGGGATCCCCGGCACCGCCCACCACGCCACCGCACCGACGACGGCCGTCGCGAACAGCACGAGTCCGACCGCTAGCAGCGCGATCGGGCGCAGGTGGGCGCGGATGCCGACGTAGGAGCTGCTCAGCGCGGCCGAGTACAGCAGGGGCGGTAGGACCAACACCAGCATCACATCGGGGTCCAGCCGGTAGTCCGGCAGTCCCGGGACGAACGACGCCACCAGCCCGGCCAGGACCAGGGCCATCGGCTCGGAAAGTCTGAACCGCCGGGCCAGGGCAGTGATGCTCAGCGCCCCGATCGCCAGCGCTATCAGCTTGGGCAGCTCGGGCATGATGACCTCCACGGGAGTCCGGGGCGCGAGGACCGCTCAGCGCTCGAACCTGGCGTAGGCCGCCCGCACGCTCTGCTCGGCAAAGGCGCGGTCCTGTCAGCTGCGCACCTCGGCGCACTTGCCCGGCTCGATGGCCTTGTACACCGCGAAGAAGCGCCCGATCTCAGCCACCGAGCGCCAGGGCCGGTCGGGCACGTCGGCGATGTGTTCCTGGCGGGTACGCACAACAGCTTCGCGTGTGCCCCGTTCTGGTCGCGTATCCGGAAAACGCCCACCACGGGTCCCGCGACTTGGCCGTTCGGGAGGTGTTACTGGTGACGAGTACGAGCGGGTCCAGCGGTTCGCCGTCCTCGGCACAGGTGTGGGGGACGAAACCGTAGTCCGCAGGGTACTGCGTGGCGGTGAGCAACGTGCTGCCCAGCCGGATCCGGCAACGCTCGTGATTCATTCGTACTTGTTCCGGGACCGGCGTCTCCACCACGACGTCGGGATCCATACCGCACCTCCGAACGCGATCGCCGCACTCGCGGAATCCTCCGCCTGTCAGAGGAGGACATCCGCGGCGGGCCCGCAAGCCACCGGGACCTCGACCAGCCAGGGGTGGAGGTCCCCCGCGACGCCGTCGATCAGTCGGAAGCTGATGGAAGCCTTGTCGATCGCAACGCCGGTGGGCAGTGGAGAGCTCGTCCACGTAGGCGCCGGGAAGGGGGCGTAGTCGCCCGCCGCTGACCTCGGCCGGGCGTAGGTCTTTCTGCGGAGCCTTCCACCAGTTCGTTGACACGGGTGGGTCGATCCAACTCGTGACGTCGGTGCCTGCGGGCCCGCCGTGCGGTGTGCGTTGTACTTGATCTCGCCGCGCGGCGGTGGGTTGAGCGACGGGGTGATGACCACTTCGTCGGCCTGCCCACCCCCGGCGGCCTTCGTTGCGGGTCACCACGGCTCGCGATCGTGCGAAGATCGGCGTGTAGCCGCCTGTTCGGTCGGCCTGCCCTCGGAAGTGACCGAATCGCATGACCGGTCATCAGCGGTCTTTTGGGTCGCATCTGGATGTCCTGACGTCCCCCGTTCAGATTCCGCACGCGGGCGGCACCTGACGGTCGCCGCGGATTCGCTCCGGTTCGATGAGGCCACGTTCCCGCGAGCGCAGGGGCGGGCGCGTCCGCTCCCGTGGCCGAAAGTTCGGTGCGATCGAACCTGGCGATGCGATCGACCGCGCGTGCCAAGCGAATCTTCCGATTCCGCCGTACCGTTGACGGCGCAGAGCATGTCGCTAGGGGAATTCGTATGAAGATCTCGCACACCTCCCCGAAGCCGCACACTGGCCAACAAGAGGCAGTGCTCAGCTCCGAGCTCCACCGGATGTTGGAACGGTCGAGGGCGATGTTCGAGAGCCGGGATGAGGAGGGCATTCTTCGCTTAGCCATGTCGTCGGTTCCCGAGCTGGGCGCCTTCCATGCGTCCGCCGCGTTCCTGTTGAGTTCCGGGGAGCTGGTGGCCGTTCCGTCTGCCGGGCACGAGGCTTCGAGCGTCCTCGCCGACCAGCTCGCGGCGCTGCGGGGTGAGGACGGCCCGGTCCTGGGGTCGGAGGCGAACTGGGCCTGGGCCTTCGGCCTGCGGAGCCCGGACGGGCTCACCGGCTACCTCGTGCTCACCGGTGAGCACGAGCCGGCGCCCTCCGAGCTGTCCCTGTTCCACGTCCTCGCCCAGCACACGGCTGCGGCCCTGGCCAACGCGTCGTTCCTGTACGAGCGAGACCACGCCCGGCAGCTGAGCCGGCTCAGCGAGGACCTGGCGACGATGAACCAGCATCTCAAGACCACGGTCGACGACTTGCAGCGTCGCGCGACCATCCACGAGACCTTCACCCGGATCACGGCCACCAATGGCGATACGGCCGACATCGCCGCCGCCCTGCACACGCTCACCGGCAGGCCGGTCGCGATCGAGGACCGGTTCGGCAACCTGCTGTCGTGGGCGGGCCCGGCCGAGTCGCACCCCTACTCCGCGCCCTATGGGCGGCGGGAGGAGACGCTGCGGCAGGCGTCGGCCCGCAACGGGGTGGCCCGCAACCGGGACCGGTTGGTCATCCTCGCCCAGCCCCGGCACGAGATCCTCGGGGTGATCGCGCTGATCGATCCGGAGCCGACCGTTGACCCGCACGTCGCCTATGCGATGGAGCATGCAGCGATGGCGCTCGCCCTGGTGCTCACCCACGCCCGCAACCTCGCCGAAACCGAGCTTCGGCTGCGCCGGGACCTCGTCGAGGATCTTGTTGCCGGCGTCGAGGACGACAGCGTGTTCGCCCGTTCCGAGGCGGTCGGCCACAACCTCCACGGGCCGCACTACGCGCTCGCGGTCCAGTGGCGTGACGCGAGCGCCGATGACGTGGTCGCCTCGGCCGTTCAGCGCGCCGCGAAAAAGCTCGGTATGTCGGGCCTGGTGTCCCGGCGTTCGGGCGCCGTGGTCCTGTTCAACAGCGGCCGCCCAGACGGCAAGGGCTTCTACCACGCGCTCGCGGGTGAGCTGGGCGATGAGTGCGGGGCGATCGGGGTGGGTGGTCGCTGTGACGCCCCGGCCGAATTCGCCAGGTCGTACCGGGAGGCGTTGCGTGCCTTGCGGATCCGCCAGGAGTCGCGGGAGCGTTGCGGCACCACCTTCTTCGACGAGATCGGCCTCTACCGCATCCTCGGCCAGGGGGAGGGCGGAGCGAACGTCGAGACGTTCGTGCGAGAGTGGATCGGTCGGCTCCTCGACTACGACCGCACCCATCGTGCCGACCTGGTGAACACGCTGTCGCACTACCTGGATCGCGGGGGGAACTACAACGCCACCGCCATGGCGCTGGTGATCCACCGGAGCACGCTGCGCTACCGGCTCCGGCGGATCCGGGAGATCTCCGGCATCGACCTGAGCGACGTCGACAACCGCCTCAACATGCACGTGGCGACCCGCGCCTGGCGGGTTCTAGACACCCCGTCCTGAGCCAGTCAGCGCAACGACTGCACGCCGATACCCTGCTCGGCCCGCTTGCGCAGCCGCGGCGCCACCTGGCGCGCGAGAACCTCATCCCGGTTGAGCAGCGGGAGCGTCGGCACGGCCTGGATCCCGACATCCGGCATGGACCGGCCTGCAGCGGTGCCCAGAAGTCGACCAGCACGAACAGTGACGACTCCTCGGCGATTTCGAGGAAGTCTCGGTCGCCGACGTCGACCACTCTGCTCAGACGCGGCTCAGCTCCGGTGGCGCAGGCGCGCGCGGGTAGCCCGGAGCCTGCGGCGCAGTGTTCGGAACGTGGGCCGACGCAAGTGCACGTGGGCGGGCGGGGTTGGGGACAACGCCGCCTTGTGCGCCCCGCCGGCGGGGTCGACCTCGGCGAGGATGCGGGAGATGTCGGCCAGCACGCTGCCGATGACGAGCCAACTCATGGTCGTCGAACCGGCGGTTTCCCCGCGTTGCGTCGCGAGTTCCTGGCTGAGCGCGGCCAGCTTCGCCCGCGCATGTTCGATGTCGCGTACCAGTTGCCCGCGCAGCCCTTCCTCGTCCGGTGCGTCCGGGTCGTCGACGATCAGGGCCTGCGCCCAGGTCTCCACCGCCCGCCCGGTGCTGGTCACCAGCTCGCCGACCCGCGCGGTGACGGCGGGATCCCACTCGGCGCCGGAGCGGCCCTCTCCTACGTCGACGAGGGCTCGGGCGATTCCGCTGGCCTGGTCAACGATGTGGTCGGCGGCGTCGGCCCCCGCGCGTGCCCGCTCCAGCAGCGCCGCTGGCTCGGGCTTGCGTGCGGGGCTGACGAACACGCTGTGGCGCGGGTTGTAGCGCAGGCTCTCGGAGGCGTGGTCGAGTTGCTCGCGGATGTCGGCGATCTCGTGGTGGAGGTCCCGCGCCGTCCACAGCAGCTCCCGGGTCCGGCCGGGCTCGAACACGAGCTCCTCGTAGGCGAGACGCTGTCCGATGTCGATCAGCAGTCCCGCGGTCTTGTGCGCCATCGTGGCGATCGAGTCGCGCGCAACGTGCACGTGCACTGGCGGCGCGACCAGCACGTTGACCAGCACCCCTACCAGTGCGCCAACAACAGTCTCGAAGATCCGCTCCTGCGCGTAGCCGGTCGCGGTGCCCCCGATGGCCAACACCAGCAGCGCGCTGACGGCGACCTGGTTGGTCTGCCCGCCGAGCCGGAACATCCGCCCCACCAGCAACGCCAGCAGCAGCACGAAGGTCAGACTCCAGGCGTTGAGGCCGAGCCACTGCCCCAGCACCAGGGCGAGCAGTACGCCGAGCACGACCCCCACGACTCGGCGGAAACCGGACTGCATCGTCTGGTACACGGTGGCCTGCACGACGAGCACCGCGGCCAGCGGCGCTAGCACCGGGCTCGGCACGCCGGTCAGCCGCGCGGCCACCACCCACGCAATTCCCGCCGCACCGGCGGTCTTGAGCATCAGGAGCTGATCGCCTTCCGCTTGTGAGCCCACGACCGCCCGGCCGACGAGTGCCCTCGTCCGCGCGAGGCCGGCCCGCCACCTGCCCGGCAGGGCATCCGGGTTGTCCGGGTCGGAAGTGCGACGCATCGACACCGGCTCCTCTCGTCCGGGGTCACCAGGGACCCGAGCCCCGGGCCGCCGCCGTCCGCGGTTCGGAATCGTGCAATGCCCGGTGGGCGGCGGGTAGGCCGCGAGCAGCCGCATCACTTCGCCGCGAGCGGACTGTGGGCGGTCTTCATGGTCGTCCTGCTGACCGGGCAGCAGCAACCGACACGCCACTGTTGCCGCCGGTCGAGACGATCCCGCCAATGCGCGCGACGACAACCCGCCGGAGCACCGGGTCGTGGAACGCACCTTCGCGCTACTGCACCAGTTCCGACTCCTGGCCATCGCTGGGAACGCCGCACCGACCTCCACCACGGCTTCCTCACCCTCGCCACGACAGGGACGACGCCTTCGTCGTAGAGCGGCTGGCCGTCGACCGGCTCGCCGCGGGGGGATGCGGTCCGGGCCGGTGCCTCCCGCGGGATCCGCACGGTCGTGCTCGTACCCGGTCTGATCCGGGCCCCGGCGAACACGGTCACGCGTCGCTGATCTATCGATCCGTCGCCGGGACCGGTGCCGCCTGCTACGTCGGGGAGGCCTCAACACCTGCCGAAGCCGTCGCGGCCGACCTCGGCTGCACCACACGCAGCCTCGATCCCACCGCAGCGGCCTAGGCGTGGGCGAGTTCGACGCGTTGGTCCTCGGCGCGTCCAGACGGCTCCGCGCGCCGCGCTCGCGCCGCGAGCTCGGCTGGATCCCATGTCACACCGACATGCTCACCATGATCGGCTCGCTCCGGTTGTGGGCGCTGGTCTGGCCACGGAAAGGACCTCCCATGACCACCACCTGGCCTCTGACCGGGTTCACCGTCCGTTCCGTGTCCACCGACGACACCACCCTCTCCGTCGCGGTAGGCGGCGGACCGGCACTCGTGCTGCTCCACGGCGGGCTGCAGACCGGACGGGCTTGGCGACACGTCGTGCTGGCGCTGGCGCGTACCCACACCGTCGTTGTTCCCGATCTGCGCGGCACCGGCGTGAACGCCCGGCCGGGCGCCGGCTACGACAAGCAGAACAGGCCCGGGACCTGCGCGGCCTGCTCGAGGCGCTCGACCTCCCGCGGTCCGCCGTCGTGGTCGGCCACGACATCGGAGCCATGGTCGCCTTCGCCGGGGCACTCCAGTTCCCCCGCGAGGTGTCCGCGCTCGTCCTGCTCGCCGCGCTGCTGAGAGGCCTCGGGCTGGAGGAGGCGATGAACGTGGCCGACGGCGGCATGTGGCACTTCGGGTTCTTCATGGCACCCGATGTGCCGGAGATGCTCCTCGACGGGCCCGAACTCGAATTCGCGACCACCACCTTCGGGGCGATGAGCACGTCGGGCACCTTCACCGATGACGACCTGCGCACCTACGCCGAGGCATACCGCGGCCGGGACCGGCTGCGCGGCGGCTTCGCCCACTACCGCACCCTGCTGACGGTCGGCACAACCGCGAACTTCTCGCCGACCGGTCACTGCCGATGCCGGTCCTGGCCGTCGCCGCCGGGCTCCACGATGCCGGCGCGGATCCGGCCGTGCCGTTGCGGGCGCATGCCGACGACGTCGTCGGCGTCAGCGCACCGTCGGGCCACTTCGCCGACGAGGAAGCCCCGCAGTGGCTGGTTCGGGCCGTCGAGGAGATCTCCGCACGCCGCGCACAGCGAGGTACCTCGCTGTGGGCGAGTCCCGGGAGCAGGGGTCCGGCTCGGTGCGCGCGAGCCGCCGGTCGTCGGCGAGCGCGGCGTGATCACGAGCGGCTTCCCCGACCGGACACGGCGCCGGGCGGCGGCGTCGAATCGTCGAGCGGGAGGATCAGCCGGACTTCACAGCCCGCCGTCGGCAGTGGGGCTGTCGGTCGTTCCGATAGCGAGGATCGTCAGGATGGTGCCCGTGATCGAGGTAGAACCGCCCGGCCATGGTCATCGCCACCCGCCACACGCCGTCGCGTTTGCTGATCGTGATCAACCCGCGGTCGCGAACGGCGTTGGCAGAGTGCCGGAGCCGTAAGCGCTCGGGTCCGCCGAGATCCTCGGAGGCGTCGACTCGCTTCAGGAGGTCGAGCTGCTTTTCGTTGAGGGGGTCCCGCCGCCGTATGGCGAAATATCAGCGGCAGGAATCAGGCAAGAACCGAACGCGAACTTCGACGGGGGTGTACGTCCCTTGAGCGGTCGCGCTGCGCGTCTTCTTGGCATGGTGAGCACGGCGATAACGTCCCCATGCCACTGGCGGGGACGCGCGGTGACCCACCTGCGTCGGAGGGTGAGGTCTCGCACCCTCGCTTGCGGTCCGCCGTGCTCGCACCGTCGGCAGGACACCGCGTTCCGTGGTGGTTACCACTGATCCTGCTGCTGAGAGTCGTGCTGCCCTGAAAGCCGATCTGTTCCGCCCGCCGGTGGGTGATGCGGCCGAATTCTTCGGATCTCGGGTTCTACCGCACCGTGGATGGGTTTCACCTGTCGTTGCGCGAGGGGGCATCCTGGCGGGCGTGCTGACGAATTCTGACGAGCAGAGCGCGGGCCTCTCCGTGGCCCGGGTGGTGGAACTGCTCGATGCCGTTGCCGGTGAGCCCGAGGATGACGCGGCCAGCGTGTTCGAGCGGCTGAGCTCGGAGCTGCCGGCAGGAGAAGCGGCGGGGTTGGTGGATCGCCTTCGTGACCTCCGGTCGCTGCTGGCGCGCTGGCGTCGCCGTGGGCAGGAGTTGTCGGCCTTGTTCTCCAGCGCGCGGGAGCTCGCTGAGCTGCGCGACACCGATGCGTTGCTGCACCGCCTGGTCGAACGAGCGCACGCCCTGATGAGCACGGATGTCACCTACTTGTCGGAGTTCTACGAGGGCAGCGACGAGCTTCGGGTCCGGTCGACCTTGGGGTCCGTGGCACCGTCGTTCCGCGACTTGCGCGTGCCGCCGGGGATGGGGTTGGCGAGCAAGGTGGTGCGCACGCGGTGTCCGCAGTGGACCTCTGTTTACCAGGCGAACCATTCGGTCCCGCACGAGCAGGAGATCGACGCTGCCGTAGCGGCAGAGGGACTCGTTTCGCTGCTGGGCGTGCCGCTGGTGGCGGGGGATCGGGTGCTCGGGGTTCTGTTCGCGGCGAATCGCAGCAAGCACGAGTTCGTTCCGGACGAGATCGCTCTGTTGAGCGCGTTCGCCGATCATGCAGCGGTCGTGCTCCAGACGGCGCGGCTGTTGGAGCAGGAGCGGATCGCAGCGCAGGAGGCGGAGCGGGCCAATTCCGTCCTGGCGAGCAACGTCACCGCGATGGAACGTGCCAGCGCGGTCCACGAAGATCTCACGGCCGTCGTGCTGACGGGCGGTAGCGCGAAAGGGGTGGCGGAGACGCTGGGGAAGGCGTTGGAGCGCCCCGTGCTGGTTCTGGACCGCGACCTCGTGCCCGTTGCGCAGGAGCCGGACGACGGCGGAGCGGAGTACTCCGTTGCTGACGGAGACCTGCTGCCAGCCGTGCGGGAAGCGATCGACGCGAGCCGGCTGTCCGGGAGGTGCGTCTTCGTCGCAGGCATTCCGCCGCGTCCGGAGGTGGCCGTCGCCGTCGTGGCGGGGGAGACCTTCCTCGGGGCGGTGGTGGTCGGGTACGGCGACCTCGAACTGCGCGAGGTCGAGCAGCGCACGATCGAGCGTGCCGCGCAGATCGTAGCCCTCGTGGCCGTCAAGCAAGAAGCGATCGCGGCGGTGGAGGACCGAGTTCGGGGGGAACTGGTCGCGGACGTCCTTCGCGGGGACCAGCACCGTTGGCAGGATCTCCTGCTCAGGGCACGGGCGCGGGACGTGCGGCTCGAAGGGTTGCGCGCAGTGGTCGCGGTGGCGGTTCCCGTGGACGGCCGGAGATCCGCCACCGAGGTGCTGCGGAGGTCGGCTGCAGGCGGGCTGGTCGGGGAACGAGATGGTCTGCTGGTGCTCCTGTCTCCCCTCGAAGATCCCCTGCTGGCGGCGCGCGAAGCATGGAATGCCGTCCAGGGCGGCCAGCCAGGCCCGGTGCTGGCGGTCGCCGGTCCGCCTGCCGCGTCGCCGGAGGAATTGGGGCGGTGTTTCGAAGCCGCGCGGCGATGCGTCGAGGTCGTGCGGAGTGTGGGCACGTCGGAAGGGATCGTCGACTCACGGGCGTACGAGCCGTACATGGCGATGTTCGGTGCCGGGAGCAAGGACCTGTCCGGTTTCATCGACTCGACCATCGGACTTGTGCTGCGGTGGGACGAGGAGCGCGGCACCGAGCTGTTCAAGACGCTGTGCGCCTTCGTCGACTCGCACGCCAGCCCGAGTCGTGCGGCGCGCGTCCTGCACGTCCACGTCAACACGGTGACGCAGCGGCTCGAACGGATCGGTGCGTTGCTGGGGGCGTCGTGGCGTGAGCCGGAGTCGCTGTTCCGTATCTCGGTGGCGACCCGCCTGCATGCCTTGGCCCGGCACATCGAGGGGTGAATTCGCCGGCCTCGGGCGCCGCCGGGCTGATTCCACCGGTCGCGAACTGGACGAGGTTTCCAGCGCGCACGCGGTGGGATCACGTCCGACGGGCCGATCCTCTACGGTTTCCTGGAGGAGCTGCACGAGTCACACATGGTCGCCGAGTCGAATATGTGCGATCGACCCGTGTTGCTCAGGTCACGGCCTGCCTACTGTTGCTGCCAACCGGCGGTCGTGCTGCACCGAGTGGTCCAACATCCGCTCCTGCCGCCGGTAGAAGCGGTCCGAGCGACGCGGCTCGGGTGATGTGGAGGTATCGGTGACCACGCAGAGCAGAATTCCTGGTTTCCGGGATGGATCTCCGGGCGACAGGCGGGTTTCGGCGGCTCGGAACGCGGGTGTCCCGCTTGCTGCCCTCGAAGTGCTCACCTCGGGCGGGCTGACCGTCGAGCAGGCCGACGGCATGATCGAGAACGTGCTCGGAACGTTCGGCATGCCGATCGGAGTGGCCACGAACCTCACCGTCAACGGTGCCGACGTCCTGGTCCCGATGGTCACGGAGGAGCCTTCGGTCGTCGCCGCGGCCAGCAATGCCGCCCGGATCGCACGAGAACGGGGCGGCTTCCACACCAGCAGCTCCGAGCCGATCATGCAGGCGCAGCTGCAGCTGTTGGACGTGGCGGACCCCGACGGCGCGCGGGTGCGGCTGCTGGAGGCCGCTGATGAACTGATCGGCCTGGCGAACGATCAAGACCCGCGACTCGTCTCCGTCGGCGGCGGGGTGCGCGACCTCGCGGTGCGCACGGTCGAGGCGCGCGCCGGTCGTTACGTCGTCGTCCACCTGGTCGTCGATGTGCGCGACGCGATGGGTGCGAACGCCGTGAACACCATGGCGGAGGCCCTCGCCGATCGGGTCGGGGAGATCGGCGGTGGTCGCGTGCTGTTGCGCATCCTGACCAACAAGGCCGATCTGAGGTTGGCGCGGGCGCGGGCGGTGTTCGCGGCCGATTCGCTGGGAGGTGCGGAGGTCGTCGGCGACATTGTGCACGCCGCCGCGCTCGCCGAAGCCGATCCCTATCGCGCCGCCACGCACAACAAGGGGATCATGAACGGGATCACCGCCGTCGTGCTGGCGACCGGCAACGACACCCGCGCGGTCGAGGCAGGAGCGCACTCCCACGCGATCGGGGCGGACGGCAGGTACACCGCCTTGTCGCACTTCGAGGTAGACCGCGACGGCGACCTCGTCGGCACGCTCGAACTCCCGATGCCGGTCGGCCTGGTCGGCGGAGCGACCAAGGTCCACCCGGCGGCGCAGACCGCGGTGCGGCTGCTCGGGGTGTCCAGCGCGTCCGAGCTGGCCGAGGTCATCACGGCGGTGGGCCTGGCGCAGAACTTCGCGGCACTGCGCGCATTGGCGACCGAGGGGATCCAGCGCGGCCACATGTCGCTGCACGCCCGCAACATCGCCGTGTCGGCCGGTGCCACGGCAGACGAGATCCCTGAAGTCGTGCGCCGGCTGGTCGCCGATCGGGCCATCCGGACCGACCGGGCCGAGCAGGTGCTCGCCGAACTCCGAGCACGGGGCAGCTGACCCGGCCGTACGGCGGATCACGAGCAACACACGTCAAAGGAGACGTAGCGACTATGACCCTGCACGTGGGAATCGATGTAGGCGGCACGTTCACGGACGCGGTCGCCGTTCACGACGGTCGTGCCGTGCGCGGCAAGGCATTCTCGACGCCGGACGTCACGACGGGCATCCTCAACGCCCTCGCCGGCCTCGAAGACCTCCTCGGCGTCGGGGAGGGGGCGTTCTACTCGCGGATCGATCGATTCGTCCTCGGCAACACGATCGTCACCAACGCCGTCGATGAGCAGAAGTACTCGGCCGTCGGGCTGCTGACCACGCAGGGCTTCCGCGACACGCTGCGCATCGCCCGCTCCGCGCGCGACGACGAGCGGGACCCGCACCGCATGGCACCGCCGCCGGAGATCGTCGAGCGCAACCGCATCGTCGAGGTACCGGAGCGCATCGACTCCTCCGGCGACGTCCTCGTGCCGCTCGCCGAGGACGCCTTGGGCCGGGCCGTCGAGCGCGTCCTGGCGGCGGGGGCCGAATCCTTGGCGGTGTGCCTGCTGTGGTCGTTCCGCAATCCGCGGCACGAGCAGCAGATCGGCGAGTACCTGGAGGCCCGCCACCCGGAGCTGCCGTACACGTTGTCCAGCTCGCTGACACCGGTGTACCGCGAGTACGAACGGATGGTGACCACCACGCTCGACGCGGCCGTCAAGCCGATCGTGGCGCAGCACTTCGACCAGCTCGCCGCCGAACTCGCCGCGCGCGGTCTGCGCACGCGAGTGCAGATCATGCAGGTGCACGGCGGTTTCCTCTCGGTGGAGGAGACCAGCAAGGCGCCGATCGCGATGTTCAACTCCGGTCCGGTGGGCGGCGTGACCGGCGCTCGGCTGCTCGGCCAGCACTTGGGGCGGCAGCGGGTGCTCACCGCGGACATGGGCGGCACGAGCCTGGACGCCGCGGCGATCATCGACGACGAGTTCCGCGTGCTGCCGCGTGCCGAGATCGGTGGCCTGCCCACCAGCCTCACCGCGGTCGACATCGAGACGATCGGTGCGGGTGGGGGAAGCCTGGCGTGGATCGACGGTCGCGGTGTCATGCGGGTCGGGCCGCGCAGCGCCGGTTCGGTCCCGGGGCCGGCTTGCTACGGCAAGGGCGGTGACCGGCCCGCCGTCACCGACGCGGCACTCGTGATGGGCCTGCTCAATCCCGACTACTACCTGGGCGGCACCGTCCGCCTCCACGAGGACGAGGCTCGCGCCGCGGTGCACCGCCACCTCGCCGAGCCGCTGGCGCTGGACACCGACGTCGCGGCGCACGGCGTGTACCGCCTCGCGGTGTCGCAGATGGCCAACGCGGTCCGGAAGATCACGGTCAACCGCGGCCACGACCCTCGTGAGTTCACGCTCGTCGGATTCGGTGGGGCGTGCGGGTTGTTCGCGGCCGCGATCGCCGCCGAGATCGGGGTGAGCGAGGTGGTCGTCCCGCGCAACGCCGCCGTGTTCTCCGCCTACGGGCTGATGCACGCCGACTCGGTCTTCTCCGCCGTGCAGACCACGCCGTGGACGTTCGCGGAGCCGGCGGCGGACCTGGAGAAGGAGTTCTCGGCGCTGGAGTCGCGAGCCCAGGAGTGGTTCGAGACCGAAGGAGTTCCCGAGCAGCACCGGGAGTTGTACCGCGAGGCGGACATGAAGTTCATGGGCCAGATATTCGAGGTCACGACGCGGCTGCCGAGCAAGAGTTTCGGCGAGCAGGACAAGGACCTGCTGCGCGGGCGATTCATCGAGGACTACGAGGCGGAATTCGGCGCGGGCACGGCCTGGACCGAGGCCGAGGTCCTGCTGATCAATTCTCGCGTCAAGGCGATCGGGCGCACCGAAGCTCAGCAGATCACCGACAACGGCGACGACGAACGGCACGCCGTCTCCCACCGGGAGTACGTCGACCCCGCGACCGGGCGACGGCGGAACGCCGAAGTGCACCGCGGGTTCAGCGCGTTGGGCAAGGCGCAGGGACCCTGCCTGCTCGAAGAGCGGGACACCACCGTGTACGTGCCCGAGGGAGCGGTGGTGGAAGTCGTCGACGGCGGCCACTTCCTGATCCGCCTGAACGCCGCGTGAGACCACTCGTCAGCCCCACCAACGTTGCACGGAGACGGCAATGACCACGAACTCCACGTACATCCCCGCAGGCTTCGACCCCGTCACCCTCGAGGTGCTCCGGATGCGGCTGGACTCCATCGTCGAGGAGATGGGCAGCGCGATGATCCGGTCCTCCGGATCACCGGTGATCACCGAATCCGGCGACTTCAACACCGCGCTGTTCGACCCCGAGGGACGGATCTACTCCTATTCGGACTTCGTCCAGTTCCACATCGGATCCGGCAGCGTGGCGGTGCAGAACCTCGTCGCGGAGATCGAGGGCGAACCGCTGCACCCCGGGGACGCGTTCATCTGCAACGACCCGCACACCGCCGGTTCGGCGCACCCGCCGGACACCAACGTCATCTCCCCGATCTTCTACGGCGACGAGCTCATCGGCTGGGCGCAGTCGCAGGCGCACCTGGTGGATGTCGGCGGGATGACCCCAGGAGGCTTCGCGCCCGGAGCCTACGACTGCTACAGCGAAGCGCTGCGGCTGCCGCCCGGAGTGAAGGTCTTCGAGCGCGGCAAACCCGTCGAGTGGGTGCGCCGCGTGCTGCTGAACAACGTCCGGGTTCCGACGCTGTTCTGGAACGACGTGCGCAGCCTGGTCGCCAGCAACAACACCGGCATCCGCAGGCTGTGCGGCACGGTCGAGGAGTTCGGGCTCGCGGAGTTCCGCGAGCACACGCGGGTCAACTTCGAGATCGCCGAGCGCGTGGTGCGCGAGCGGATCGCGCTGCTCACCGACGGCGTGTACGAGGCCGACGAGTGGACCGAGCACAACGGCCACGTCAACGAGCTCTACCGCGTGCACTGCACGATGACCAAGTCCGGTGACCAGATCACGATGGATTTCGCCGGTTCCAGCCCGCAGACCGACGGCTTCATCAACCTCAGCTACGGAACGTTGGTGGGCAGCGTCGCCAGCGCGCTGGTGCCGATCCTGGCTTGGGACGTGCCGTTCAACGAGGGCGTCATGACCGCGTGCACCGTGCTCGCCGAACGCGGTTCCCTGGTCAACCCGCTGCCACCGGCGCCGATCAGCAACGGGCACCTCACCACCGGTGCCCGGGTCAGCCGGCTTGTCACCAAGCTGCTCAACGAGGCGGCCCGGACCAGCGACAGCGAGCTGATCCGGGCCCGGACGCAAGGAGTCTGGGCGGATTCCTGGACCGGCGGCATCTCTGCGGGCAGCCGCGACGACGGCGAGTTCTTCGTGCTGTTCAACATGGACGGCGGCGGCATGGGAACCGGGGCGCAGCCGGTGACCGACGGCCTCGACTGCGGCGGGATGATGACCCAGGTCAACAACGCGCTGCCGGACGTCGAGATGAACGAGATGCTCTACCCGGTGCTGTACTTGTGGAAGCGCCTCAACCTCGACAGCGCCGGGCACGGCGCTCATCGAGGTGGGCACGGCCACGAGTTCGCTTGGAAGCTGCACGGGGCGCGAGAAGTGACCCAGACCGTGTTCGCGCCCAACGCGCAGGTGGTCGCGGACGGCTTCGGCGGCGGGTTCGCGGGAGGGGGCAGCGGACACGCGGTGTGGCGCGGCACCAACATCAACGACCTGCTCGGCGGCGGGACCGTCCCGACGGACGGCGAGCTGACCGCCGATAGGAGAGATCTGTTGGAGATCAACCAGCAGGACGTCACGATCGGTTCCGACGACGTGTTCGTCCAGTGGGTGGCCGGCGGCGGAGGTTACGGCGATCCCCTGTTGCGCGATCCGGAGCTGGTCGCCCGAGATGTGGCCGACGGGTACCTGACCGCGGCTGCCGCGTCGCGGGTGTACGGAGTGGAGTTCACCGGCGGCGGCGTTGATCGCGGTGCGACCGAGCACCGGCGCACCGCGCTGCGTACCGAGCGGCTCGGCGGAGCGGTTCCGGTGCAGCCGGTGTCCGCGGGCGCGACCGCCGAGAGCTCCGCCCCGCGACGTGACGCCGCGGGCTGGTACTGCCCGGCGAGCGGTGCACGGCTGGGCACTGGTGCGGACTGGCGACCCGGGGCCCTGATCCGCACCGGCATCGCATCGGAGCGGTTGTCCGAACTCGGTGTGCGGGTGCGAGCGCGGGAGTCCGAACCCGCCGTGTGGATCGACGAGCTGATCAGTCCAGCGTGCGGCACGTTGCTCGAGACCCGGATCCGGGTGGCGCCGCGCGAGGAAGGGAAGACGCGATGAGCGAAGTTCCAGCGAGTTCCGACAGCGCGACGACCTCACGGGGTCCGCTCGCGGGCGTGGTCGTCCTAGACGTGACGCGGGTGGTGGCCGGGCCGTTCTGCTCGATGATCCTGGCGGATCTCGGCGCCACCGTCATCAAGATCGAACGCCCCGGCGATCCGGATTACGCGCGGGACTTCCCGCCCTTCCTCGAATCGGAGAACGGCGATCGGTTCAGCGCATTCTTCGCCCAGTACAACCGGAACAAGCTCGGACTCACCCTTGATCTCGCCGTCCCGGAGGGCAAGGAGCTGCTGAAGCGGCTCGTCGAGCGCGCCGACGTGCTCGTCGAGAACTTCCGCCCCGGCACGATGGACAAACTCGGCCTCGGCTACGAGCAACTGCGGCAGGCCAACGCCCGGCTCGTCTACACCGCGATCTCGGGCTTCGGCCAGACGGGCCCGTACCGGCGCCGACCGGCGTTCGACAACAGTGCGCAGGCCGCCGGCGGACTCTGGTCGATGAACGGGAACCCGGATCAGCCCCCGACGCGGGTGGGGACCATCATCGGCGACCTGGCGGCGACCATGTACGCCGTGATCGGAACTCTGGCGGCGCTCCGGCACGCCGAGCGGACCGGAGAGGGCCAGCTCGTCGACGTGGCCCAGCAGGACTCGGTGCTCTCGTTGACCGAGAACGCCGTTGTCTCCTACACGGTCGATGGCACGATCGCGAAACCCTTGGGCAATGCCCACCCGTTCGTCCGGCCCTACGAGCTCTACCCCTGCAAGGACGGGTACGTGTTCTTCGGCGGTTACACGGACAAGTTCTGGAGGCTCACCTGCGCCATGTTCGGCGAGCACGACGTGGCCGAGGACCCCGAGATCGACACCATGGCCAAGCGCTTCGATCCGGAGGTCTACGAGCGTCGGGTCCGGCCATTGCTGCACCGGTGGATGGCGGGGCGAACGCGAGCGGAACTGGAGGAGCTCGCGGGCGATCAGGTACCGCTCACCGCGATCAAGGACATCGGTGATGTCGTGAACGATCCGCACATCAAGGAACGCGACATGATCGTCGATGTCGAGTACCCCGATTTCGGCACGCTCCAGATGTTCGGCCAGCCCGTGCACCTCGGCGCCACTCCGGCCGATCCGCGGGGTCTCGCGCCCAAGCTCGGTGAGCACAACGACCTGCTGCTGCGGGGTTTGGCGGGGTTGTCCGAGGACCAGATCGCGGTGTTGCGCAGTTCGGGGGCGGTGTGAGTGGGCATCACCTTGGAACGCGAGGGCCCGGTGGCGGTCGTCCGGTTCGACCGTCCCGACAAGCTCAATGCCCTGACGCTGGCGATGTACGACGAACTGGCCGAGGCGTTCGCGGAAGTGCGCGACGACGATTCCATCGCGGCGGCGGTGCTGACGGGTCGCGGCGACCGTGCCTTCTGCGTCGGGGCGGATCTGGAGGAGTCCATCCCCGCCCTGGCCGAGGGCCGGTTCGACATCTCCCGCTGGGACGGCGCGCACCAGAAGCACACCGATGTGTTCAAGCCCGTCATCGGGGCGGTCAACGGGCTGTGCCTGGGGGGCGGTTTCGAGATCCTGCTCTCCACTGATCTGCGAATCGCCAGTGAACAAGCCGAATTTCAACTCCCGGAGCCCCGCGTCGGCGTGGTGCCCGCAGGGGGAACGCTCGTTCGCTTGACGAGGCAGATCCCGCATGCGTGGGCGATGCGGCTCCTGCTGCTCGCGGAACGCCTCAGCGCCCGCGAAGCGCTGCGGTACGGGCTGTTGAACGAGGTGGTGCCCGCTGACGAGGTGCTGCCGACCGCGATCGAGTGGGCGGAACGTCTCGCGGAACTGAGCGGGACGGCCGTCGCCACGATCAAGGAAGCGGTGCTGCGGCTGGGAAATCTGCCTCCGGAGGAGGCGTTCCACAGCGAAGCCCTCTACGGGCAACGCGCTTTCGGTTCCCCCGACGCGGCCGAAGGTCTCGCGGCATTCCGGCAGAAGCGCGACCCGGTGTTCCCGTCTCGCCGGTCCATGCGGGGCGACGCCGAGAGCTGACGGCAATCCACCGCCTACCGGGGCCGACGGGCAGCGTGCTCGTCGGCCCCGGTAGTGCGCTCTCACGCAGGACCAACAGGCGAGTGTCGGTATCGCACATCATCGCGCGGCAATGGTGTGTTCTTCGTCCATAACCGGTCGCCCCGCGGCGGACCTAGCGTCTCGCTGGAACGGCGACGCGGCCGGCGGCGTGAACTCGGCGCGGTCGGCCCGCTGCCGCGCAGCATGCGAGTGCCCAGGAGGAACGGTGTCGACCAGTCGACCAACAGGATTCGAAGATCGCCCCATCGCTCAGCGGCGAGAGCTGGTGGCCGAGAACGCCGCCACGCTCGACGGAGGCGACCTGGACGCCTCGGACTCCGGACATGCGCTCGGCCTCGATCAGGCCGAGCAGAACGTCGAGCGGTTGATCGCAGGCGGGGTCGTCCGAGCCGAGCACGCTGAACGGGCGCCTGTCGAACTCCGCGGTGAGCTCCGATGACCGGGCTGCCGATGGTGGTGCCGGAACGGGGATTGCCCGAGCACGTGACCATCTGCGAAGTCGGCCCCCGCGACGGCCTGCAGGCCGAACAGGCCCGGCTGAACACCGGCATCAAGATCGAGCTCATCCGACGATTGCTGGCAGCGGGACTGCACTTGGTCGAAGCGACGAGTTTCGTGTCCCCGCGGTGGGTGCCGCAGCTCGGCGATGCCGCTGAGGTGCTCGCCGGTATCGACCTCTCCGGAACGGCGCGACACCCGGTGCTCGTGCCCAACGAGCACGGGATGCGACGTGCGTTGGAGGCCGGGGCGAAGGAGATCGCCGTGTTCGCCAGTGCGACCGAGGGCTTCGCCCGCCGCAACCTCGGACGCGGAGCCGACGAGGTGCTGGCGGCGCTCGCGCCGGTCGTGGCCGAAGGACGGCAGCGGGGCATGGTGGTCCGCGGCTATATCTCGATGTGCTTCGGCGATCCGTGGGAGGGCGCGGTCCCGGTCCATCGCGTAGTGGAGGCCGCGCGGCGGCTGGTCGATCAGGGATGCACGCGGATCGCACTGGGCGACACCATCGGGGTGGCGACTCCGGGCCACGTCACAGCGCTGGTCGAGGCGCTGGACGCGGCAGGGATCGCCCCTTCGGTGCTGGCGTTGCATTGCCACGACACCTACGGGCAGGCGTTGGCCAACGTGCACGCGGGCTTGCAGGCGGGCGTGCGGGAGTTCGACAGCTCGGTCGGCGGGACCGGCGGCTGCCCGTTCGCCCGCAGCGCGACAGGCAACCTCGCCACGGAGGATCTGGTGTGGATGCTGCACGGCCTCGGTTACGACACCGGCGTCGACCTCGCCGCAGTGGTGCGCACCGGCACGTGGCTGGCCAGACACCTGGGGCGGCCGAACCCGTCACGGGTTGCCGCGGCGCTGAGCCGGGAGGGCGATCGATCAGGGAGTGCGGAATGACCCTCGACAAGACAATGCCCAGTGCGGGGAGGCGGATCCGATATCTGATTCGTCCGGTTTGTGGTCAGCCCACGCGCTCGATCGCGATTCCCCGCAGTGACTTGAGCTCCGAGACGAGCTCGGTGCACACCTTCACCGGCCAAGCCGGCAGTTCGAGTCGAGTCGAACCCAAGTGGACGTGCACCGGGGTTTCGCCGCGGTAGGTGCCGAGCGTGTTGCGGAGTTCGCCGATGAGTTCCTTGTCGATCTTCTTGGCATCAGCGCGGAGCACGAACGGCGGCGCTGATCCGGGCGAGTGCTCGGCCGCGGCGATGTCCACCGGTACGGCGTCCGAGGCGAACACGCTGATCTCGCCTTCACGTTCGTTGACCCGGCCCTTGACGGCGAGCGCGGTGTCTTCGGCCAAGCAGTCGGAGAACAGCTCGTAGGACTTCGGGAAGAACAGCACTTCCACGCTGGCGTCGAAGTCCTCCAGCGTGACGATGGCCCAGGGCTGCCCGTTCTTGTTGAGCCGCCGCTGGATCGCTGAGATCATTCCAGCGATCTTGGCCTCTTCTTTGCCGTTGGGGCCGGGCTCGCGTTCTCCACCGACGAGTTCTGCGATGGTGGTGTCCTGGTACGGCCGCAACAACCGCTCGGCGCCGTCCAGGGGGTGCGCGGAGACGTAGAGGCCGAGCATCTCCCGCTCGTACGCGAGGAGCTGTTTGCGCGGCCATTCCTCATGGGTGAACTGGAGGTGCGCCAGCGGGGAGGAATCGGGGCTGGTGGCGGTGTCGTCGCCTCCGCCGAACAGGTCGAACTGCCCCATCGCCTCTTGGCGTTTGAGGCCGATCACGGCGTCGACCGCCGCCTCGTGGTGTTGGGTCAGGGCCATGCGAGTGGCTCCGAGCGAGTCGAAGGCGCCTGCCTTGATCAGCGACTCGATGACCCGCTTGTTGCACGCGGTGATCTCGACCTTGTCGAGGAAATCGGTGAACGAGGAGTAGCGGCCCTTGGTCTCACGCGTTTTGGTGATCGACTCGACCACGTTCGTGCCGACGTTGCGGATGGCTCCCATTCCGAAACGGATTCGACCGTCCACGGCCGCGTGCCCGACGACGGATTCGTTCACGTCCGGCGGTAGCACGCGGATTCCCATTCGGCGGCACTCGGACAGGTAGATGCCGGTCTTGTCCTTGTTGTGCGCGTTGGCGGTCAGCAGCGCCGCCATGTATTCGGCCGGGTAGTGCGCTTTCAGGTAGGCGGTCCAGTAGGTCACCAAGCCGTAGGCGGCCGCGTGGGACTTGTTGAACGCGTATCCGGCGAAGGGCAGCACCGTCGCCCAGAGCTGGTCGATGGCCTCTTTGCTGTACTCCCGTTCGGCCATCCCGGCTTCGAACCGGGCGAACTGCTCGTCCATCACCTCCTTCTTCTTCTTGCCCATCGCGCGACGGAGCAAGTCGGCTTGTCCGAGCGTGTATCCCGCCACTCGCTGGGCGATGGCCATGATCTGCTCTTGGTAGACGATCAGGCCGTACGTTTCACCGAGCACGTCTTCGAGCGGTTGGTCGAGTTCGGCGTGGATCGGCTCGACGGGCTTCTTGCCGTTCTTGCGGTCGGCGTAGTCGAGGTGGGCGTTGACGTCCATCGGGCCCGGCCGGTACAGGGCGACGCAGGCGACGATGTCGCCGAACCGGGTGGGGGCCATGCGCTTGAGCAGCGATTGCATTCCGCCACCTTCAAGCTGGAACACGCCCAAGCTCTCGCCTCTGCCCAGCATCTCGAAGGTGGGGGCGTCATCGAGGGGGATGTCGAGCGGTTCGATCTCAACACCGTGATTGGCCTTCACCATGCGCACGGTGTCGTCGATCGTGGTCATGTTGACGAGGCCGAGAATATCGATCTTGAGCAGGCCCACGTCTTCGCACTGCGGCCCGTCCCAGCCGGTGATGATCTCACCGTCATCGCGTTTCCACAGCGGCAGCACGTCGAGCAGTGGTTCGCGGGAGATGATGTGGGCGCAGGCGTGCACGCCTGCGTTCCGGATCAAGCCTTCCAGTCCGCGTGCGGTATCGAAGATCTTGCCGATCTGCGCGTCGTTCTCGATCAGCGAGCGAACTTCGGCGGCCTCGGTGTAGCGCTCGTGCTGTGGATCGACGATCCCGGACAGCGGGATGTCCTTCGCCGCGATCGGCGCCGGTAGTGCTTTGCTGAACTGGTCGGCGAGCTGGAATCCAGGTTGCCCGAGGTGCACGCGGGCGGCGTCCTTGAACGCCGCTTTCGTTTTAATCGTGCCGTAGGTGATGACCTTGGCGAAGTATTCTTCGCCGTACTTCTCCTTCGCGTAGGCGATGACCTCATCGCGCCTGCGCTCGTCGAAGTCGATGTCGATGTCGGGTGGCGAGTCGCGCTCGGGGTTGAGGAACCGCTCGAACAGGAGTCCGTGTTGCAAGGGGTCGATATCGATGATGTGCAGAACATAGGACAGCAGCGCGCCCGCGGCCGAGCCACGTCCCGGCCCTACGCGAATGCCGTTGTTCTTGGCCCACCGGATCATGTCACCGACGACCAGGAAGTACGAGCTGTACCCCTTCTCGGTGATGACCTTCAGCTCCCATTCGAGCTGGTCGCGGTAGTCTTGGGTGAAGCTGTCGCCTGGGAATCGGGTCGGGATGAATTCCTCGACCTCTTCGCGCAGCACTTCGACATCGGTGCTGCCGGGCTTGATCTTGGCCTGCGGCATCCGGTTCGTGGGTGCGAATGCCTCGTCGTAACCCTCGACCATGTCGGTGATCAGCAAGGTGCTGTCGGCGGCACCGGGAACCTCGGCGTCCCAGTACTCGCGCATCTCCGCCGATGATTTGATGTGGTAGCCGTCGCCGTTGAACTTGAACCTGTCGGTGTCGGCGAGCGTTGAGCGGGTTTGCAGGCAGAGCAGAGCGTCGTGGTGGCCGGCCTGATCCGCGGTCACGTAGTGGCTGTCGTTCGTGGCCACGGTCCGGAGGTCGAGTTGGCGGGCGATGTCCAGCAGCTCTGCGCGGATGTTGCGCTCCATCTGGATGCCGTGGTCCATGACCTCGATGAAGAAGCGGTCCGGCCCGAAGATGTCCTTGTAGTCGGAGGCGGCCTGCACGGCCTCCTGCTTCTGGCCCAGGCGGAGGCGGGTGAGGATTTCGCCGGCGAGGCAGCCGCTCGTGGCGATGATCCCGTCCGCGTGCTCGGCGATCAGCTCCTTGTCCATGCGCGGTTTGCGGAAGAACCCTTGCATGGACGCGAGCGAGGACAGTTTGAACAGGTTGCGCAGCCCGGTCGAGTTCTGCGCGAGCATGGTCATGTGCGTGTACGCACCGGCGCCGGAGACATCGCCGCTCTCGCCGTACTCGTCGACCTCTTTCTTGCCGGTTCGTGCTCGTTCGCCCCAGAACACCGGTTTCTTGTGGTAGCGGCTCGCCGGAGCAACGTACGCCTCGATGCCGATGATCGGCTTGATGCCGGACTTCTTGGCCTGCGCGTTGAAGGAGTGCGCGCCGAACATGTTGCCGTGGTCGGTCATCGCCACCGCGGGTTGTTCGAGCCGAGCGACCTCGGCGAACAGTGCGTTGTGCTTGGCGGCACCGTCGAGCATCGAGAACTCGGTGTGCACGTGCAGGTGAACGAACCGATCAGACACGCGGGCATCTCCGGGAGCGTCGGGTAGGGGCTGGGTCGGTGGCGGGTCAACTCTAGTCGTCCTACCCGGTGTAGCCGGGCTGCGTCGAGCGAGTGTTGCCGCCTCGCCGCACCGAGCCTGCGGGCGGGTTGGATCCGGCCGGTGCAGTCGCAGGTTCTGCAGTCGTCACCGCCCTGCCGGCCGCTTCCGCCGCAGTTCGGGCACGCCCTCCATCACCGGGCAGGGCGATCTGCAGTGCCCTCCGGGAACCGCCTTTCATCGAGGCGAGGGCGCTGGGTCGGACCGGCTCCCGAGGTTTTCATGACCGATCGTTCTTGACTGGTCGTTCCTGAAAGGGCTAGCGTCGTCGCATGGGACGGCGGCGGACTTTCGACGTGGACGAGGTCGTGGCGGCAGCGGCGGATCTGTTCGCGCGCCGCGCCTACGACGGGGTGTCCGTCGATGACCTGGTCACCCGGCTCGGCGTGCACCGCAACAGCCTTTACGGCGTGTTCGGCAGCAAGCGGGGCCTGTACCTGGCGGCGTTGCGCCACCACATCGAGCACGAGGTTCGCCCGCACCTGGGCCGGGCGGTTCAGCCGGATCATGTGCCGGAGTGGGATCTGCTGCTGGTCGCCGCGGTCGATCGGGCGCTCGACGATCCCGAGGTCGCCGACCTGGTGTCGTCGATCTTCGCGGAACTGGACGAGGCGACGGGGGATCCGCGTGCGACCGAGGCGCTGCTGGGGCGTTGGCTGCGCCGGCGGCCGGTGATGGCGAAGGAGATCTGACGTGGCGGTAATCAGGGTGCAGGGCCAGGACCTGGTCGTGGAGATGGCGGGACTGGACAAGGTCTGGGCGCACAAGAGCAAGCTGACCATTCCGCTGGCGCATGTGCGGGGCGCCACGATGGATCCGGGCGTTCTGGGCGAGCCCAAGGGGATTCGGGCGCCGGGTACGCACGTGCCGGGGGTGATCACGGCGGGCACCTTCCACAAGGACGGTGAGAAGGTCTTCTGGGCCGTGCGCGACGCGCGGAAGGCCGTGGTCGTGGAGTTGACCGGCGACGAACGTTTTGCCCGCCTGGTGGTCGAAGTCGAGGACCCGCGTGCGGCCGTAGCCCTGATCGAACGGGCCGCGAGCCGATGACGAACGGGGTCGCGCTCATCTCCCCGACGTGGCGGAGAGCCGGGGTGAGATCCAGCGGCCGAGGGCGCGGAGGAGGCCGCGGAACTCGGGGCCGTTCGGGCGGACCAGCAGTCCTGCGTAGCGCAGCGCGTCGGCGTATTCGGCCATGAGCACGATCCGGCCGTCGACGACGTCGAAGCGGGTGGCGTAGTCGTTGCGGTACTGCTTGCCGTTGCCGGTCAGGGCCATGTCGCCCGTTCCGCGGAAGAAGACCGCCCCGTCCGGGGTGACCGTCCACTCGTGGTCGCGCCAGATCAGTGGGGTGAACTTGTCGAACAGCGCCCGGGTGTAGGCGGCGACGTCCGCTTTGCCGTTCATGTCGGCCACGCAGCGCCCGCGGCGACGGCCGGCGATGAGGTCGGCGACACCGTCCGGCGTCGTGGTGGCCTTCGTGTGCATGAACAGCTGCCGCACCTCCGGGTGCAGCAAGCGGTCGACGGCGTCGGGGTCCTTCGCCTCGACCGCGCGGATGAACTCCTGCGCGATCTGCAGGGCGGTGCGGGCGGCGGGCTGTACCTGGTCGGTCATGCTCGAATCTCCGGTGTTCGTCGGGGGAGGGGCGGGCTCAGGCGTCCCAGCTCAGGACGGGCTCGCCGAAGGCAGGTGGCAGGCCGAAGGACTCGAACCGGGGCGTCCACCAGCGGGTGAACTCGGATTCGTAGGTCCGCAGCCGTTCCGCGAAGGTGGGCACGTCGACGCCCTCGTCGAACTCCAGGTAGACGATGAACTCGGCGCTGCCGTCGGCGTTGGGCTGCAACCACATCCGCTCCCGGACGTAGCCGACCTCCCGCGCTCGGGCGTCGAGGCCGGGCAGGTGCCGGGCGTGGAGCTCGTCGAGCAGGTTCCGGAACTCCGGGACGCGCTCCGCCCGGATCGGGAGGGTCCACGCGGTGCTGGTCATGACAACGTCTCCTTCGTCGCTCGCGCGGTCCGAGCGCCGGGCCGCGCATCCCCGAGCCTGCGGCCCTGCGGCGCCGCCCGGAAGACCGCGCGGAGCCTGGTACCGGCAAGACCAGGCTCCGATCTGGCCGGGTCGCGGGGCAGGCTAGGACGATGGGGGCGTGGGAACGACGGACCGCAGCGAGTTCGCTGCCTACCTGCGCCGCCGCCGGGCGATGCTCCCGCCACCGGAACCCGCCGGAGGCGGGCGGGCGTCCCGGCGGCGGGTGCCCGGCCTGCGGCGGCAGGAACTGGCCGCGCTGGCCAACATCTCGGTCGAGTACTACACGCGCCTGGAACAGGGCCGGGCCACGCGAGCGTCCCGGGAGATCCTCACCGCGCTGTCCCGCGCGTTCGAGCTCACCGACCCCGAGCGCGACCACCTCTTCCGCCTCGGGGGCGAGGTCCCGCCGGAACCGGCGGCCCCGCAGCAGGTGGTCCGGCCCGGGCTGCTGCGGATGGTTTACGACCTCGGCGCGACCACGCCGGTGACCGTCCACGATGGACGCCTCGATCTGCTGGCCCGTAACGAGGCCGCCGCCGAACTGCTCGCTCCGCTGGAACGGGACGGGCCGCACGGGCGCAACATCGTCTTCCAGGCGTTCACCGCGGAGGACCTGCCCGCCCTGCTCGGCGACGACGGGGCGGACCTGTTCCTGCGGGTGGCCGCGGCCGAACTGCGGACCGCGCTCAGCCGGTACCCCGGCGACGCCTACCTCGGCGCGATCCGCGACGAGCTCACCGCCACCAGCGCCACCTTCCGCGAGCGCTGGGATCGGGGCGAGGTCAGCGCTTGGAAATCCGCGGTGAAGGACATGCACCGGCCCGGCCGCGGCTGGACCCGGTTCGGCATCGAGATCCTCCACGAACCCGAACGCGACCACTGGGTCATGCTCTACACCCCGACCGACCGCGCGTAGCCGCGATGGTCGGCCGAGCGCGGGTTCTTCTCGGTCGGAAACCGCGAGCACCTCGGTCGCCCGCACCGGCTCCCATCACCGGCCCCACCGCTCGAACCGCGCCGGGCGCCCCGGCGGAGATCGGGCGAGGAGCTCCGGACCTCAGAGGCCGTACACGCGGCGGGCGGTGCCTGCGAAGAGGTGGGCGCGGTCGGCGTCGGTCAGGGGCTCGGTGATGCGTTGAAGGTGTTCCACAGCGTCCGGTAGGGGACGCCGACCCCGTCCACGGGGTAGTTGCTCTCGAACATGCACCGGTCGGGGCCGAACGCGTCGATGCAGGTGTCGATCCAGGGCCGCCAGAGCTCGGCGAGCTCCGCGGAGGACGCGGGGCGTTCCGCGGTGCGGTAGTCGAACGCGGCGAGGCGGGCGACGAGGCCGCCCAGCTTGCAGGTGACGTTGGGTCGTTCGGCGACCGCCCGCACCCCGCGGCGCCAGGTGGCGAAGTCCTCGTCGGTGCGCCCGGCGTAGCGCCCGTAGCCGAGGGGGCCGCCGCAGTGGTCGAGCACGAAGGACAGGTCGGGCACCGCGTCGGCCGCCGCGGCCACGTCATCGAGCTGGGGGAAGACGACCCAGGTGTCGAGGGTGAGGCCGAGGTCGCTCAGCTTCGCCATCCCCTTACGCACCACCGGATCGGCGAGCAGGTGCGGGGCGCTGCCGGTGTGGCTGTTCTCGACGTCCGGTTCCTCGTCCCCCCGATGCCGGGGTGGCGGCTCCGGGCATCCAGGCGGGCGTTGACCTTGCGTCCCACCGGCAGGCGAACCACGCTCTGATCCGTTCCGCGGTGCCGGTCGCCGCCCCACCACTTTCCACTTGCAGAAGTGGAAAGCGATCGAATATGTTTTCCACCATGGAAAGTGATTTCACGCCGCGGCGCGCCTTGGCCGAAGCCGAGCGCGGCTCCGTTGCCACCTGGATCGACTACCCGCCGACCCGCTGGTGGTACTACCCCGCAGCCGGGGCCTGGGCCTGCGCGCTCGTCCTCGCGGTGACCGAGCTGCACGGGTTGTGGAGCGCCGCGGCGCTGCTGGCGCTGGTGGCCGTCGCGTTGATCGCCCAGGTCCGGTACCGCCGGGTGCGCGGTGCATGGCCGGACGTCGCTGGTGCACCGGCGGAGTTCAAGCCCGCCATCAGGGCCTACCTGATCGGCGCGGCGGTCCTGACGGCCACCATCGCGCTGCTCGCCGTGTTCGCCGGTGGTGTCGTGGCGGCGGCTGTGACGTTCGTGGGCGTCACGGGAGGGCTGCTGTGGTACGAGAAGGCGTACGAACACGCAGCGGCGCGGACCCGCCGACGGGTCGAGGGCGAGGGATGAATCTCTCCGACCTCGATGCCGTCATCCACGCTCCCAAACGCCTGGCGGCGATGTCGGTCCTGGCCGGCGGTGAGCACGCCGACTTCGGCTTCCTGCGCGACCACCTCGGCATCAGCGACTCGGACCTGTCGAAGCAGATGAACACGCTGGAGCACGCCGGCTACGTCAAGGTCAAGAAGACCGGGCGAGGCAGAGGCGGCGCCACCTGGTACCGCATCACCCCGGCCGGGCGGCAGGCGTACCGGCGCCACATCGCCGCCCTCAACGCCATCGTCGCCGACCCCGCGCGTCATTCCTGGCGGAATGAGGATGAAGGGCGCTAGGCGTCCTGGTCGCGCCGTGAGAGCGCTGCGGTAGATCCGGGTCGGGGCGCGGGTGATCTCGGCGGCCGCTGCGGGCCGCCTCCGGACGGCCTCGCGGGTCCCTGCTCCGGCGTGGCTTCATCGGACCGTGCGAGCGCCGTGGGCCGGGGGGAGCGCGGCATCCGCGCGAGCGCGGGGCGTCGGTTCGAAGCCGGTCTGCGGCCACCTCGTGGCGGTTGCGCCCCTCAGGGGAGGTCGACGACGACCTTGCCGTGCACGTGCCGTCCCGCCTGCAGCTCGACGGCGGCGCGGACCTCCTCGACGGGGAAGGTCGCCGCGATGGGCACGCGCAGCAGGCCTTCCGCGGCCAGGCGGGCGATCTCCTCGATGGCGCCGGGAGCGGCGTTGGCACCGTTCGCCGGGAGGACGCCGTCACGACGGCGGCGATCGTGGTCAGCCGGGAGCCGGGTGCGCCGAGCTCGCGCGCCACCGCGATCACGTCCGTGCCGTGCAGGTCCACGGCCGCGGTGATGCCGTCGGGAGCCAGCGGCGGCTCCGAACACCCGGTCGCCGACCTCGAACCGGACGCCGTTCCCGTCACGGGCCCCGTCGCCCACCTCGTCCACGACGCCCGCGTAGTCGTTCCCGAAGCCGCACGGCAAGCTCAGCCCGAAGCGGGCGGCGGCGTCCGCGTCCGAGGTCATGAACCAGTCCATCGGGTTCAGCCCGGCCGCGATGACGCGGACGCGGACCTGTCCCGTTGCCACCTCCGGGACGGGCACCTCGCGCAGGTCGAGGGCCGCGGGCCCTCCGAAGGATTCGACGAACTGGACGGCTCTGCTGGTCCTGGTGGACGTGCTCATGCTGATCGGACTCCGGGGAGGGGTGCGGACGGGAAGCGGACTATGCTCCGTTTCGACGAACCGTAGCACAACCGGAGCGTGTTCCGTTTTGAGGAGGTCAGACACCCGCGCGCCGCGAGCGGACGCGTCCCGCAACCGCAGGCAGCTCCTCGAGGTCGCCGCCCGCGTCTTCGCGTCCGCCGAGGCCGAACCGTCGCTGCGGGAGGTCGCGCGCGAAGCCGGGGTCGGCATCGCCACCCTCTACCGGCACTTCCCCACCCGCGAGGACCTGGTCGCCGCGGTCTACGGCGATCAGGTCCAGCGGCTCACCGACGGCGCCCGCCGACTGCTCGCGGAGCTGCCCCCGGCCGAGGCGTTGCGGGGCTGGATGGACCTGTTCGGGGACTGGGTCGCGACCAAGAACGGCATGCTGGGCACGCTGCTCACCATGATCGAGTCCGGCGAGATCGCGCACGCCCGGACCCACGCCGACCTGATCGCGGCGATCGAGGAGGTGCTTCGCGCCGGCGACGCGGCAGGTGAGCTGCGCGGCGACGTCGCGGCCGAGGACGTGGCCGCCGGCCTCATCGGCGTCTTCACCGTCGCGCCCCTCCCCGAGCACGGTGCCAGGGCCGGCCGGTTGCTCGACGTGCTGATGCGCGGTCTGCGGCCCGAGGCCTGAGCCGCTCGGCGGCCGGGTGCGCGACCGGGGTTCGCGCCGGCCACGTGCACTCGTGGCCGGAAGCGTCCGCCGGTGACCGGTCCGACGCGGCGACCTGGTCGAGCGCCGCGGCTGGGGGAGCCGCTCGACGGCGACGTGCTCGTCGGCCGCGGCGGCTGATCTTCTCGGCTTCGGCCGAATTCGTCCACTGTGGACTTCGTTCGAATCGGTTCTCCGCGGAAGGAGGTCTCCCCGTTCGGGGTGGCCGTCCACTCATGATCTCGCTGTCCCGGGTGTTCGAGCTCACCGATGCCGAACGCGACCACCTCTTCCGCCTCGGGGTCGAGGTGTCGCCGGAGTGTCCGTCCCTTGTGGACGTTGTCGTGCCGCCGAGTGCGAGCCGTGCGGGAAGTCGGCCACCTCGACGATCAGCGCGTCGTGGGCGGGACGAATCCTCGGTGGTTCAGCCGTCCGCGGCCCGCTCGGAGTTCCGATCGGGTCGGGCGGCGCGGGCGTAGCGCCCGGGCGGAACCCCCACCTCCCGCTTGAAGGCCGCGTTGAAGGCGTGCTCGGAGTGGTAGCCCAGGGAGCTCGCGATCCGGGCGATCGTGTCCTCGCCGGTGCGCAGCTTCTCGCCGGCCAGGATCATGCGCCACCGGGTCAGGTAAGCGATCGGGGTCTCGCCCGCGCGGGCCCGGAAGTGCTCGGCGAACGTCGTGCGGGACATGCCGGCCCGGGCGGCGAGCTTCTGCACGGTCCACGGGTGGGCGGGGTCGGCGTGCACGGCCTCCAGCGCGGCGCTCAACCGGGGATCGGCCAGGGCGGCGAACCAACCGACGTCGTCCGGGGACCGAGTGGCCAGGTGCAGCCGCAGCGCCTGGACCAGCATCAGGTGGGCGAGTTGCTGCGCGACCAGGTGCGAGCCCGGGCGTGCCTCGCGGACCTCCTCGGCCATGAGCTCGATCGCGCCGCGCAGCCGGGCACGATCACGGGACGCGTCGACCCGCATGAGGGTCGGCATCGACCGCAGCAGCACCGGCGCGTTCGGACTGTCGAACTCGAACCGCGTACCGATCACGCGAGTGCCGCCGCCCTGGTAGGTGATGACCCTCCCGCTGCGGGCCGGGCCGAGCACTTCGGAGGCCAGTGCCGGTTCGACGTCCGGTCCGCTGCCGATGACGGCGCCGCGGCCGGTCGGCATGACGAAGCAGGCGCCTTCGGGCAGCTCTGCGGATCCGCCCTCGACTGTCAGCCGGCACGAGCCCTCGACGACGGCGTAGCACTTGATCTGCCCGGCTAGGTCGTCGAGCTCGATCGCCCACGCGCCGCCCGCGTCGACCTCGGCCGTCCTCGGACTCCGCGGCCGGAGCAGCGACAGCACTTCGCTCAGCGGATCCATCGGCCCTCCGGACGATCGCGAACAGAACTCGGTTCTTCGAGCATAGGCGGCACCTCCGCGCCCGCTTAGAGTTTCGATCATGACGGCGAGGGACCGCCCACGACGCGCGGACCCGGTTCCCTCCCTCCGGACATTCGTCCACCCGTTCCCGCCTCTGGAAGGACTTCCGAGAATGAAAGCTGCAGTGGTCACGGCGTACGGCACCGGCCCCCGGTACGCGGACACGCCCTCCCCGCGAGCGACCGAGGAGCACGAGATCGTGGTCGACGTCCTGGCCGCCGGGCTCCATCCGCGAGTCCGGATGCAGGCCGACGGCTCGCACTACACGAGCTCCCCCGACGAGCTGCCTCTGGTGCCGGGCCTCGACGGTGTGGGGCGCGGTCCGGACGGTCGGCTCTGGTTCTTCGCGATCTTCGGGGGCCGGAGCGGTTCGATGGCCGAACAAGCGGTCATCGACACCCGGCGCAGCATCGTCCTCCCCGACGGGGCCGACCCGGTGGCGGTGGCGGCGACGATGAACTGCGTGATCGCGTCCTGGCTCGCGTTGACGCGGCGGATCGCGCTGGAACCGGGCAAGAACGTCCTGGTGCTCGGCGCGACCGGCGGCACCGGGCGGATGGCCGTGGCGGTGGCGCGGCTGTTCGGCGCCGCGCAGGTGACCGCCGTGGGGCGCGACCCGGAACGGTTGGCCGCGGTGCGCGGCGCCACCGGGACGGCCCTGATCGGTGACCCGCCACCCCCGGACGTCGACGTGGTCCTCGACTTCCTCTGGGGCGAACCGGCGGCCACGACGATGGGCGCGCTGGTCTCCGCCCGGCCCGAACCGGCACGTCCGCTGACCTGGATCAACCTCGGCGAGACGGCCGGGTCTCGGGCGGCGCTGCCCGCCGGGGCGCTGCGGTCCTCGCGGATCGACGTGATCGGCAGCGGGCAGGGCTCGCTGAGCGGAGCGGAGATGGCGGCCGCGGCCCCGGAGGTGCTGGCGGAGATCGCCCGCGGCACCTTCGCCGTGGACGCCGACCCGATCCCGCTCCACGACGTCGAACGCGCCTGGGCGAAGCCGGCCGACAGCAGCAAGCGCATCGTCCTGACCCGGTCCTGAAACCGGGATTCCCGCCGCCGTACCGGATCGTGCTCGGGTCGCCGTCGAACCGGGTCGCCGGTGTGCTCGGGGGCCCGTCACTCAGCGCAGCAAGTCGATCACGCGGGCGCGGGAGAACCGCCGAGATCAGCATCGTGACCAGGACGCCGGTGAGCGCCGCGACGGGGCGGTGCGGGCGGGGCCTGCCGACCGGTGGTGCGGCGTTGGGGGAATCGCGAGGAACCGGAAGACGCCGTCGTGCTCGGCGCCCGCGACGGTGCCCGGTCCGATGTGGACTCGTGCCAGGTGCGTTCTCCTTCGGGTGCTGGTGGATCCGCCGCGGGGCCGGGGCCGCGGAACACCGCCGCGGTGCCCGGCTCGCCGCGTCAGACGACCTGCTGCCCGGCCACCCAGACCCCGGCGAGCGTGCGGGCCACCGCGAGGTCGTCGACGGGGTCGCCGTCCACGAGGAGCAGGTCCGCGCGCTGCCCGGGGGCGACCGTTCCCCGGTCGTCCAGCCCCAGCGCCGCCGCTGCGCCGCTCGTCGCGGAGATCAGCGCCTCGGTGGGGGAGAGGCCCGCTTCGCCGAGCAGCTGGAGCTCGTCGTGCAGCGAGCTGCCGTGGGCGACGGGGGCCGGTGATCCCGGCGCGGCGTTGGCATCCGTCCCGGCCACGATCGGCACTCCGGCCGCGTGCATGCGCCGCACGCTTTCGACCGCGGCGGCGAACGCCTCCTCCGCGTGCGCGCCGAACCGGGCCCGGGTCACGCCGCGCATCATGACGAGCGTCGGCGAGGCGATCGTGCGGTGCTCGATCATCCGCCGCACGGTCGGCTCGGGCAGCGGTCGATCGATCGGCGCGTGGGTCAGCACGTCGACACCGGCGTCGAGTCCGCGGGTGAAGGAGTCGGCGGTGACGACGTGCGCGACGGTGCGCAGGCCCCGCGCGTGGGCGCCGGCGACCAGCGCGGCGAGTGCGTCCGGGGCGAGCGCCGGGACGTCGGTGATGTCCGGATCCTCGATGATGATCTTGATCAGGTCGGAACCCGCCGCTGCGCGCCACGCCAGGTAGCGCTCGGCGTCGTCCGGGCCGGACACCCCGCTCTCCGCGGGGAAGCCCATCTGTGCGATCTGGGTGCTGCCGGGGGCCGAGGCGGCCGATCCGGCGCTGAGCAGAGCGGACACGCCTTCCTCGGCGCGCAACCGGTCGACGAGTTCGTCCGGGTGGGTGCCGAGGTCGACGACGGTCGTGATGCCGGCGCGCGCCGCCGCTGCCAGGTGCGCGCGTTCGAGCAGGTGGACGTGGGTGTCGATGAGCCCGGGCAGCAGCGTCCGGCCGCGCCCGGCGACGACCTCACCTCCGGCCGGGGCGGTGCCCGCGGGCTCGACCGCGGAGATCGTCCCGGCCGCGAAGGTGACGTCGACGGGACCCGAGGATCCGAGCAGCCGCACGTCGGTGATGGTGGTCGTGCTCATTCGTCGTCCTTTCGAACCGCCGGGCGGTCCCGGTCCCCGAGGCGCCCGCCGGATGCCGTCGTGCGGGACTCCCGAGATGGCCGGCTATCGCGCCTGAACGGGCAGTTGCAGATAGGAAGGGCTGTCGCCGCCGGTGTGGATGATGTGCCGACCGGTGTTGGCGGGAACGTACTCGCGGATCCCGGGCATCATCCTCCCGAGCAGGTTGCGGCCGCTGATGATGAAGCGGAGCTGCTCGCCGGGGTGGAACGCGAGGCCGATCGGGAGCAGGTCGATCTCGACGTCGACGACCTCGCCGGGGGAGAGCTTCTCGACGCGGTCGAAGCTGTGCGCGGGCACCGCATCGGTCGACAGCGCCTCGTCGAGGTGGCGCATCGAGACGCGCAGGCGCCCGTCGGATCCCTTGTACCGCAGGATCGAGGCGCCGTGCTCGGTGATGTCGTGCGCGAGCGCGCCCTGGTTGGGCACCGTGAAGTTCTGCAGGGGAGTGCCGTGGGCGTCGAGCTTCTGGACGAGCACGAACAGGTCCATGTCGTCGGCGCCCTTCGCCTCGACCCGCAGCCGCGCCTCGGGGTAGCCGACCAGGGCGGTCTCCTCCTCGAAGCGGATGAGGAAGGAGACCGATCCGGGCTTCGACTCCACGTCGTACTCCACCGCGGCCTCGCTTGATGGTGCCTCCGTGGTCAGGGCGCGCGAGCGGCTGTCGAGGTAGTACTTCGTCGGCACCACGTCCGCAGGCGGGAACTGCTCCGCGGGGAGGTTCACCCGGTCCCCGCCTTCGAGGTCGAGGACGGAGTAGCGCACCCGCGGCGTCCGCTCCCACCCGTTGTCCGCGCCCTTGAGGAAGTGGTCGAAGAACCTGCGCAGGTCCTCGCGGTTGTCCTCGTCGTAGTAGTCGGGCCATTCCTGGGAGTTGTGCACGCGCAACCACTTGTCCTCCGAGGCCATCCGACGCCAGGCGCGGAACGTTCCCGCGGTGTGCAGCGTGTTCGAGTAGCTGGCCACGACGTAGGCCGGCGCGGTGATCCGCTCGAAGCGCGGGATCTTGTTCTCCCACAGCTCGTTCATGAGCGGGTAGCGCTCGGCCTCGGCGACGATGTCCTCCTTCCGGTTCCGGCCGAAGAAGCTGTTGTCCCGGAGCTGCCGGGCGAATCCGGTGTCGGGCATGCCGCCGCGCCGCACCAGATCGCGGTAGACGTCGCTCACGCCTTCCCACGGGTTGATCGCCGCCAGGTGCGGGGGCTGCTCGGCCGCGGTGAACCACTGCGACACCGCGAGGTACGAGGTGCCGCTCATCCCGACCTTGCCGGTGCACCAGTCCTGGACGGCCAGCCATTCGATCAGGTCGTAGCAGTCCCGGCCCTCCTGGCGGTCCCACAGGACGCTGTCGCCCCCGCCGTCGACCACGCCTCGGACGTCCGGGTTGCAGATCGCGTAGCCCTGCGCGCACCAGTACGCCGGGTCGGGGCCCTCGAACTTCTCCAGGCCGGACACGATCCCGTCGTCCAGCCCGACCATGCCGAACACGCCCCGCACGCTGGCGGAGGTGCCCTGGCCCTTCCCGTACGGGCTCCACGCGACGAGCACCGGCACCGGTTCCGCGCCGGTGGGGCGGAGCACGTCGACGTAGATCGTCACCCCGTCCCGCAACGCGACCGCGACGTCCTTCTCCAGCACGACGTCGACCGGCAGCGGCCGGAAGGGCGGCGCGATCCGGGAGCCGGCGGGCAGGGTCCGGGTACCGGGGTCGAAGTCGCTGAGGGCGCCGCGCCTGTCACTCGGAAGTGGGTGGGACGGCATGAAGATCTTCGGCTCGTCGCTCATGGTGAGTTCCTCACGTCTCGTGTCCCCGGGGCGGGCGCCGGCGCCACCGCGAGCGTAGGTCCGCCCGAGCAGGAACTCAACAGATGTTGATATCAGGATTCGGCCGGTACCTTCCCGGTATGACCGAACACCCGAATCCCGCCGCAGCGTCGCGCCGCGGACGCAGGCCGGGGGCGAACACGACCCGGCAGGCCGTCCTCGATGCGGCCCGCGCCCGGTTCGCGGCCGACGGTTTCGCCGCGACCACGATCCGGCGGGTGGCGGCCGACGCCGGGGTCGACGCCTCGCTGGTCATGCAGTTCTTCCGGTCGAAGAGCGGGTTGTTCGCCGCGGTGATGTCCGTCCCCGCCGACGCCCTGGAGCGCTTCAGCGCCGCGTTCGAAGGGGGCGACGACGGCCTCGGCGAACGCGTCGTCCGGGCGTTCCTGGCGGTGTGGGAGGAGGACGCGCGCAGCTCGGAGCCGCTCATGGCCATGCTCCGGGCGGCCATCGTCGACGACCGGGCCAACGAGCAGCTGCGCGAGTTCTTGCAGGAACGGCTGATCGTTGCCGCCACCGCGTCCAGCGCCGTCGATGACGCGGAACTCCGGGCGGGCGTCGCGTCGTCGATGCTCGTCGGGCTCGTGGTGGGGCGCGGCATCGTCGGCGTGCCCGCGCTCACCGGAGCGGGGCGGGAGACCTTGGTCGCGCTCGTCGGGAACGCGGTGCAGGGCGTGCTGGCGCCGGGGCCGACGACGAGCGGGCCGATCGATTCCGGCCGAGGCACGGGCCCCGGCTAGCCGACCACCCCTGAGGGTGAACGCGGTGTCGCGGTCGAGTGCGAAGCCCGATCCTGCTCGGCTCGGCGGCGTGCCGTGGCGGTGGCAGGGCCGGCGGCCGGAGGGGGTGCGGATCCGCAGCGGGCGGTGCCGGTCAGGCGTCGGCGAGCAGGGCGGCCGTGGCCTGCGGGGATTCGACGTGGAAGTGGTGGCTGCCCAGGTCGACGGGCACGATGCGGAGGCGGTCGCCGTAGCGCTCGACGGCCTCCGGCACGAGGATCTCGCGGACGGCGAACACCGTGATCGGCTGCCGGACCTCGCGCAGCGCGGAATCCATGTCCCAGCGCACCAGGCCTTCGATCGCGCCCAGGCCCACCTGCCGGGGCACGGCCACCATGCGCTCGAAGTAGGCCTCCTGCGCCGCGGGATCGGTGCCTTCGGGGGAGCCGCTGGCGACCATCGCCCGCGTGGCCGCGGCGAAGTCCTCGTGGAACGCGCGCACGACCGCGTCGACCTGCTGCTCCTGCTGGGCGGGGAACAGTGCCAGGTAGTGCAGCGCGTCGAGCGCGACCACGCGGGTGACGACGGCGGGCAGCAGCCGGGCGGTCTCGACGGCCACCGCGCCGCCCATCGAGTGCCCGGCCACGACGCAGGTGTCCACGGATTCGGCGGCGAGCACGGCCGCGACGTCGCGGGCGAACTCCGCCACCGTCCAGTCCTCCCGCGCGGACCGGGATTCGCCGTGCCCGGCGAGGTCGACGGCGAGGACGCGGTGGTGGCCGGGGAGGAAGCCGATCAGGGCGTCGAAATCGGTGCGGTCGCAGCCCCAGCCGTGCACGAGGACCAGGACCGGTCCGTCGGCCGGGCCGGTGGCCGCGTACCGGATCGTCGTGTCGTTCGGCCGCTGGACCTCCCGGTTCGCGGTCGGGCACGTCGTCGTCATCTCAGGGTCCTCTCGTGTTCCGCCGCACGGGACGAGCCCGTCCGCGGCGGGGTCCGCACGTCGAATTCCCCGCGCTGGCAGCGGAATCCGGTTCCGGCGAGCTCCGGCCCGCACCTGTCGCCGATCGTACCGGGACGGGTGCCGGTGGCGGCCGTCGTCGGTCCACCTGGTGGGACGGTCGGCGGCAGGAGTCCGTCTGATGTGGACTCCGACCGGCCTCGGGTCATGTGTCTGAAGTGGACGGCCGGTTCGCGAACCAGACGGCGGCCACGACGGTCGCGCACCCCGCGAGCTGCACCGCGGTCGGCGACTCGCGCAGCACCAGCACGCCCAACCCGACCGCGAGGACCGGCTGCAGCAGCAACAGCGACGCCGACGTGCCCGGCGCGAGCCCGCGACCGCCCGCCGCCAGCAGCAGCCACGCGGCGACCTGCCCCACCAGCGCCAGCAGCACGAGCCACAGCCAGGACGTCGCCGGGAGGTCCACGGTGATCCCCGTGGTCACCGCCCCGACTCCACCGGTGACCACCGCGGCGGCCGCCGTCGCCAGGCACACCGGCGTCACCACGTGCCGCGGGCTGCGGTGCCCGGAGAACCGGTTGAGGTGCAGGTAGCCGGCGTAGGCGACCCCGGACGCCACGCCCAGCAGCACCCCGCGCCCCTGGTGCGCCGCCTGCGCGCCCGGCGCGAGCAGGCCGCTGGTCAGCGCGATCCCCGCGAGCATCACCGGGCAGGCGAACAGGAACCGCCGCTCCATCGGCGTGCCGCCGAACACCAGCGCCAGCAGCGGGAACGCGAGCACCTGCACGTTGTTCAGCACCGTCGCGATCCCCGCGCCCACGTCGAGGATGCTCTGCGTCCACAGCACGTAGTCCAGCCCGAGCAGGACGCCCGAGGCCACCGCCCAGCGCCGCAGCGCGGGCTCCAGCGGGCCGTGCCCGCGGTGCTCGCGCACCGCCAGCGGCACCAGCGCGACGAGCGCGATCGCGCAGCGCAGGAACGCCGCGGTGCCCGACCCGACCTCGGCGAGCTTCACGAACAGCGCCGACCCGGACAGGCAGCCCGCTCCCGCCACGACCAGCAGCACCGGGGCGGCGACCGGCCGGGCGGCTCGGCTGCGGACGGGGGAGGGTGCCGTGCGATCGGTGACCATGGCTTCCACGGTCGCAGCCGAGACCGAGTAGCACCATTGACCAGTTCTTACCCGCACGCGTTAGCCTTACTGACGTGATGAGCTGGGAACGGCTGCGGGTGTTCGCCGCGGTCACCGAACACGTGTCGATCACCGCCGCGGCGGAGGCGCTGCACCTCACGCGGCCCGCGGTGTCGCAGCACGTGCGCAAGCTGGAGCGGGAGATCGACTGCAGGCTGGTGGAACCCGACGGCCGCGGCATCCGGCTCACCGCCGCCGGGCACGTGCTCGCCGCCGCCGCGCGCACCGCCTCGACCGCGGTGCGGGACGCGGAGCGGGACCTCGCCGACTTCCACGAGCAGCTCATCGGGCCGCTGCGCGTCGGCGCGGTGCCCAGCGCGCTGCGCTCCTTCGTGCACGACGCGCTGCGCGCGCTCACCGGGCAGCACCCGCGGGTGAGTCCGAGCGTGCGCGACGGCGAGGTCATCGAGCTGATCCCCGCGCTGCGGGCCGGACGGCTGGACGCCGTGGTGCTGGAGAGCTGGACGAGCCTGCCGGCCCGGATGCCGCCCGGCGTCGCGCTCACCGAACTGCTCGCCGAGGACGTCCGGCTCGCCGTGCCCGACGGCCACCCGCTGGCGCAGCGGCCCGCCGTGCACCTCGGCGAATTGCGCGGGCAGCGGTGGGCCAGTTCGCCGCCGGGCACCGAAGCGCACGAAGCGCTGGTGCAGACGCTGCGCGCGCACTCCATCGACGCCGAGGTGCCCTACTGCGCGACCGACTACGCGACGCAGCTGTCCGCGGTCGCCGCGGGCCTCGCCGTCGCGCTCATCCCGCGCATCGCGCGGACGCCCTGCCCGCCCGGAGTGCGGCACGTGCCGTGCACCCCGGCGCTGACCCGCAGCATCGCCGTCGCCACCGCGGAGAACGCCTCCGCGCCCGCGGTGGAGTTCGTCGCCGAACTGCGCCGCGGCACCCGCGACCGGTAGCTCCGCGGCAGGTCGGTGCGGTGGCGGCGCCCGCCGAACGGCCTGCTCCGCGGTGGTGTCGCCGCGCGGCCGCCACGTCGAGCGGTCGGGCACCGCTTGCGCCGAGCGCTGCCACGTGGTGTCACTGACGGGTCAGCGAACTCGGGACGACCGGCGAGGAGGCGGCATGCTCGACGACGTGCGCGTGGTGGCGTTCGACATCTTCGGCACCGCGGTGGACTGGTACAGCGGCATCACCGAGCAGGTCGGCGCGGTCTTCGCCGATCGCGGGGTCGAGCTCGATCCCGCCGCGTTCGCCGAGAGCTGGCGGGGTCGCTACCTGCCCGCGATGGCGCGGGTCGACCGCGGGGAACGCGAGTGGGCGTACCTGGACGCGCTGCACCGCGAATCGCTGGACGACCTGCTCGCCGAGCACGGGGTCGCCGGCGCGATGGGCGAGGACGACCGGGCCCGGCTGGTGCGCGCCTGGCACCGGCTGCCCGCCTGGCCGGACAGCGCGGACCTGGTGGCGCGGTTGCGGGCCCGCTACACCGTGGTGGTGCTGTCCAACGGCGGTTTCCGGTTGCTGACCGACCTGGTCAAGGCGGCGGGGCTGACCTTCGACGCGATCACCTCAGCCGAGCTCGCCCGCAGCTACAAGCCGTCCCCGGCCGCCTACCTGACGACCGCCCGCCTGCTGGACGTCGCACCGCACCAGCTGCTGCTGGTCGCCGCGCACCGCTGGGACGTGGACGGGGCGCGCGCCGCCGGGCTGCGCACCGCGTTCTTGGAACGGCCCGGCGAGAAGGGGCCGCACCGCGAGGCGGACCGCGCGGCCGACGTCACTTGCGACATCGCCGCCACCTCGGCCGCCGAGCTCGCGACCCGCCTCGGCTGCTGACCCGGCCGCGCCCGGCCTAGCCGCCGGCGATCGAGGCGCGGACCACCGCATCGACCTCGGCGGTGGTGGGCGCGGTGGCGGGACCGGAGCGGGTGACCGCGATCGCGGCGGCGATGCTCGCGCGCCGGACCGCGGATTCGAGGTCCGCTCCGGCGGCCAGCCGCGCCGCCATCACCCCGGCGTGCGCGTCGCCCGCGCCGTTGGTGTCCACCGCGTCGACCGCGGGGGAGGGGCACAGCAGCACGTCACCACCGGGCCGGGTGAGCAGCGCACCGCGCGGTCCGGCGCGCAGCACCACGGTGCGGCCCGTGGTGGTGGCCAGCGCCGCCGCCACTCCGGCCGCGTCGTCCGCGGACTCGGATCCCAAGCGCCGCAGCAGGATCCGCGCCTCCCGCTCGTTCGTGGTCCACACGTCGGCGCGGTCCAGCAGCCCGCCCGCCGCGTCGAGGTCGGAGTCGCCGATCACGGGGGCGGGATCGACGACGACGCGGCCAGGGGCGGTGGGCAACCACTCCAGCAGCGCGGCGCGGTTGGCGTCGTGCACCAGGGAGTAGCCGGACGCGTAGACGACGTCCGCGTCGTCCGGTGCGGTGCGGCGCAGCTGCCCGGCGTCCACTTCGGACTCCGCCCCGGCGGTGGAGACGAACGTCCGCTCCGCGCCGTCGTCGACGAGCGCGACGCTGAACCCGGTGTCCCGGTCCGGATCGGCCGGTGCGGTGAGCTCGACCCCTTCGGCGGTGAGCGCCGCGCGCACCACGTCCCCGAACGGCCCGGTCCCGTGCCCGCCCGCGTACACGACGCGGGCCCCGTCGCGCGCGGCGGCGAGCATGACGTTCACCCCGCCACCGGCGAGGAACTCGTGCCCGGAGGCGAACACGTCACCGCCGGGCGCGGGCACCGCGGGCACCCGCAGCACCAGGTCCACGACGCCCTGCCCGGTGTGGATGACGCGGCCGCTCATCGCGGACCCGCCGCGGAGCGCAGGCCGAGCGCCGCGTACAGCAGCCCGCCGACGACGGCGGCCGCCAGCCACGCCATGCCGTTCACGCCGATCCAGGTCTCGTGCAGCGGCCCGGTGTACCACGGGACATCGCCCGGCGTGACCTGCATGAACAGCGCGGCGAAGACGATGGCGGCCAGCCACGGGCCGAACGCGGCCCACCGCACCCCGCCGCGGTAGTGGTAGGCGCTGCGCGGGGTCAGGTCCAGCAGCGCCACCGGGTCGTACTCGCGGCGCCGCAGCATGTCGACGAGGAAGATCCCCACCCACGCCGAGATCGGCACTGCCAGCAGCGAGATGAACGTGGTGAACGGCCCGTAGAACCCGTCCGCGACCAGCAGGAACAGCAGCGAGGCGACCGTCGTGACCACCACGTCCACGATCACCGCGTACACCCGCTTCACCCGCAGCCCGAGGGTGAGCGTGGTCAGCCCCGCCGAGTACACCGACAGGTGGTTCGACAGCAGCAGCCCGACGAACGAGATCAGCATGTAGCCCACGGCGACCGGCAGCGGCAGCGTGTCCCGGATCGCGTCCAGCGGGTTCGCGGACGCGGCGATCGCCGGATCGGACGAGCCGAGCACCGACCCCATGCCGATCATGATCACCAGCGGGATGCCGGCACCGGCCGACGCGGACATCACCAGCGGCACCGCGCGCACGCTCGGCGCCTGGTAGCGCGCCATGTCGGCCCCGGAGTTCGCCCAGCCGATGCCGGTGCCCGCGACGATGGTCCCGATGCCGGTCAGGACCGCGGCGAGGTCCCCGCCCGGGGCGCGGCCGACCTCGGCCCAGTCGATGTTGACGACCAGGAAGCCGAGGATCGCCAGGTTCGCGGCCCCGAAGACCCAGGTGGACCACTTCTGCACGACGAGGATCGCGCCGTGGCCCATCCCGGAGACGGCGACGGTGAAGCCGACGAACAGCGCGACGCCCACGACCGCGACGACCGGCGCGGACTTCGCGTCGCCGCCGGTGCCCGCGAGCAGCGAGACGATGGTGACGATCGCGAGCGCGGCCGTGGACGTGTTCACCGTCTCCCAGCCGAGCCGCGACACCAGCGCGACCGCCGTCGGCCCCGCGTTGCCCCGGGTGCCGAACACGGCGCGGGACAGGGTGAGGCTCGGCGCCCCGCCGCGCCGCCCGGCGACGGAGATCAGGCCGACGACGGCGAAGGAGCCGAACGAGCCGAGGAACGCGACGACGACCGCCTGCCACGCGGACAGGCCGAGGGCGACGAGGCTGACGCCGAGGGGCATACCGACCACGGAGATGTTCGCCGCGAACCACACCCAGAACAGCTGCAGCGGGTTCCCGGTGCGTTCGGCGGCGGGCACCGGTTCGATGCCGCGCTGCTCGACCGCTCCGAGCGCGCCGGCCGGGGGTGCTTCCGGCGCGCTCGCCGCCGGGGATCCGGTCTCGGACACAGGGGTCACCTCATCATCTCCGTTGACGATCGCCGCACGGCGAGGAGCCGCCGCGCGAGTGGTGCCGGTTCCAGGGCGTTGACCGCCAGGACCCGGTGGACCGCCGCTGCGGGGAAGGCGGCGGTGCCGTGCACGGCACCCAGCACCGCTCCGGCCATGGCGGCGACGGTGTCGGTGTCGCCGCCGAGGGAAGCAGCGGTGCACAGCGCCGCGAACGGGTCGTCGGCGCCGCGTTCGACGAGCAGGAGGGCCGCGACGACCGATTCCTGCGACTGCACCGAGGTGCCGACCACCTCGTAGAGGAAGGTCGCGAACTCCGCGGTGCCGAGCCGCCGCGCCTTCGCGCGGAAGGACTCCAGCCGGGCGGCGATCGAACCGCCCGCCACCCAGTGCCCGCGCGATTCGCCGTCGCGGGCCGCGGTGGCGGCGGCCGCGAGCGCGCCGGGGACGTCCACGCCGTCGACGCCCGCGGACACGGCGGCGGCGATCGCGGCGGCCGCGGAGATGCCGAGCCCGGTGTTGTGGGTGACGCGGCTGGCTTCGACGACTGCGTCGAGCAGGCGCTCGCCCGGGGTGTGCGCGATGCCGACGGGGGCGATGCGCATCGCGGCGCCGTTCGTGGTCCCGTAGCGGCCGGTCTCCTCGATGGGGGCGCCCGCCTGCAGCTTCGCCAGGGCGGCGTTGGTGGAGGGGCCGAGCAGGTCCAGCGAGCCGCGCTCGACCATCACCTGCTCCCAGGCGATGAGTTCCGCGGCGAAGGCGTGCGGATCGATGCCCCCGTCGCCGTCCGCGACCAGCCGCGCGACGATCATCGCCTGGTCGGTGTCGTCGGTGACCGATCCCGCGGCCATGCCGGGCGCGATCGGCTGGTCGGCCGCGCCGTCGACGAAGTCCTCGATCCGGCCGTAGCGCGCGCGCACCAGGTCCCGCGGCATCGACTGGGTGGGCATGCCGAGGGCGTCGCCGATGGCGAGGCCGAGCAGGGCGCCGTGCGCGCGGTCGAACGCCGGGTCGTGCTCGGCGTTCATCGCTGGTCGCCGAAGTTCAGCGCGAGGGTGAAGTACCGCGGGTCGAGCAGCGAGACGACGTGCTCGGCGAACCGGCCGTCGTCGGTGAACGAGGTGCGGGCGGTGCGCAGGAACGCGCTGCCCGCTTCGCGGTGCAGGATCCCGGCTTCCCGCTCGTCCAGCCAGTGCACGTCCGCCCGCTGGGTGCCGCGGGTCAGCAGGTACCCGGCTTGCGCGAGGGTCTGGGAGATCGAGCCCTTCACCAGCCCGGTCTCCGGCAGCTGTTCGAGGGTGCCTTCGGCGGGCACGGTGGAGTGCTCGAAGGAGATCGGTTCGACGCCGTCCGCGGAGCGGAGGATGCGGACGCGGCGGATCGCGATGCCCCGGTCGAGCCGCACTTCGGGCGGCAGCAGCGGCACGTCGGCGCGCTCCACGCGTTCGAGGCCGAGGACGGCGACGGTGATCTCGCTGCCGGTGTCGGCGAGCGATTGGGCCCAGCCGCGGTCCTGGCTGAGCTGGTGCCCGTTGAAGATGACGAACGAGCCGCGTCCGCTCTCGGTGGCGATGAGCCGCAGGTGCTGGAGCTCGTTGAGCGCCTGCCGGACGGTGCCGCGCGAGACGTCGAACTCCTCGGCGAGGCGCAGTTCCCCGTCCAGCTTCTCGCCGAGCCGGTAGTGGCCGTCGCGGATGCGCTGCGCGAGGGTGTCGACGATCTGCTGCCGTTTCCCCGGCGAGACCTGTTTATACATGTAGGTACATGTACAGCATGCTGGAGACGCCGGCAACCGCGAGCGCGACGACCCGCGACGTCCGGGCCGACGGCCCGTCCGCAGTGGACACCCGCTTGCAACTTTCGATGGCAGCGCCCGGGTTCGACCTTCCGGAGCTCGAAGCGGGCGGGGCTCCGCTGGTTGGCTCCAGTACGTGACCACGAAGGACATCACCACGCGGGAGACCGCGGAACCGACGAAGGGGCTGCGCGGACTGATCCGGCGCCGCCCGATGCTGAGCTTCTTCCTGCTCGCCAACGGCCTGAGCTGGTCGGCCTGGGTGCCCTACATCCTGTCCCGCAACGGGATCGGGGTGTGGGACTTCCGCTTCCCGGAGGTGCTGGGCACCAGCCAGCTCCTCGGCATGCTGCCCGGCGCCTACCTCGGACCGATCGGGTCCGCGCTGCTGGTGACGGCGATCGCGGACGGGCGCACCGGGCTGCGCCGCTGGGTCGGCCGGATGTGGCGGTGGCGGGTCCGCTGGCACTGGTACGCGATCACGCTGCTGGGCGTGCCGGTGACGATGCTGGCCGCCGGGTACGCCTTCTCCGGCGGGCAGGTGCACGCGCCGTCGATGATGGTGGTCGCCGCCTACGTGCCCGGACTGCTCATCCAGATGATCACGACGGGGTTGGCGGAGGAACCGGGCTGGCGGGACTTCGCGCTGCCCCGCCTCCAACGCCGGTTCGGGCCGCTGGCCGGCTCGATGGTGCTCGGCCCGCTGTGGACCGTGTGGCACCTGCCGCTGTTCTTCACCGAATGGGGCCGCTGGCCGCACGCGCACTGGACCCTGCCGGTGGCGTTCGCCGTCTTCTGCATCTCGTTCAACATCGTCATGACCTGGGTGTTCAACCGCACCGGGGAGAGCCTGCCGCTGTCGATGCTGCTGCACGTGAGCGCGAACAACTTCTCCACGCTCGTGTGGTCGGAGATGTTCCCGACGATCGACGTGGACCTCGCGATGATCGCGATGGCCTCCGGGACGGTCGTCGCCTCCCTGCTCGTGCTGGTCGGCACCAAGGGCAGGCTCGGTTACCGGGGTTGACCCGGGCCGACGGGTGCTCGTCGCGCCCCAGCGGGGGGGGGGGGGGGGGGGGGGGGGGGGGGGGGGGGGGCGGCCCCGGCGCCGCCCCCCCCCCCCGCGGGCGGGCGGGGGGGGCCCCCCGCGCGGGGGGGGGGGGGCCGGGGGGGCCCCGCGGCCCGGGGGGGGGCCCCCCCCCCCCCGGGGCCCCCCGGCCGCCCCCCCCCGCCCCCCCCCCCCCGGCACCTGTCCCGGCCCGCGACCGGGGAGCCGGTCACGGGACCGCGACCACGTGGTTCTGGTACGCCCACACCACCGCCTGCAACCGGGACTGCACGCCGAGCTTCGGCAGCATCCGCGCCAGGTGCGACTTCACCGTGGACACCTCGACGACGAGGGCGCGGGCGATGTCCTCGTTCGACATGCCCTGCGCGAGCAGCAGCAGGATCTCGTGCTCCCGCGGGGTGAGCAGGTCCCCGGCCCGGCGCGCGGTCACCGGTTGCAGGCGGCGGCGGTGCACGAACTCGCGCAGGATCCGCCGGGTCAGGCTCTGGTCGATGGTGCCCTGCCCGGCGGCGACCTGGCGGACCGCGCCGACGATCGCGTCCGGCTCCGCGTCCTTGAGCAGGAACCCGGAGGCACCGGCCTCCAACGCGCCGAACACGTAGTCGTCCAGGTCGAACGTGGTCAGCACCAGCACCGCCACCTGCGGGTCGGCGTCCGCGGCGCACAGCTCGGCCGCCACCTCGATGCCGCTGCGACCCGGCATCCGGATGTCCAGGCACGCCACGTCGGGCGCCAGTTCGCGGGCCATCGCCAGCGCCTCGGTGCCGTCGCGGGCCAGGCCCACCACCTCGATGTCGGGTTCGCCGCCCAGCAGCGCCGACAGCCCGGCGCGGGTCAGGTGCTGGTCGTCGGCGACGAGGACGCGGATCACGCCGTTGCCTCCGGGGTCGGCGGCGCGGACGCCGCGGGGGACGGGTCTTCGCGGGGCAGCAGCAGGCGCACTTCCCAGCCGCCGCCCGCAGTGGGGCCGTAGTCCAGGTCGGCGCCGACGAGCTGGGCGCGCTCGGCCATGCCGAGCAGGCCGTACCCGCCGCCCGGTCCCGCGCCCGCGGCGGCGGGGGCGCCGTTGCGGACGACGACCTGCACGCGGTCCCGGTCCCGGGCGCCGATCTCCACCGCGCAGCGCGCGCCCGGGGCGTGCGCCGCCGCGTTGGCCAGCGACTCCTGGACGGCGCGGTAGGCGACGAGCTGGGCGAGCGGGCCGACGCCGTCGGTCCCCGACTCGGGCAGCACCAGGTCGATCTCCGCACCGGTGGCCCGGCGCTGGGCGACGAGCTCCGGCACCGCCTCCAGCGCGGCGACCGGCGACTCCGCACCCGGATCCTCCCGCAACAGCCCGACGAGCCGCCGCAGGTCGTCGAGGACCGCGGTGCTCTGCTGCCGGATCTCGCGGGCCGCCTCCTTCGCCGCCGCCGGGTCCGAGTCGATCCGGCGGTCGATCACCGCCGCCATCAGCGCGATCCCGGACAGGTGGTGCGCGGCGATGTCGTGCAGCTCCCGGGACATCGCGGCGCGCTGCTGCGACACCGCGGCCTCCAGCAGCGCGCCCTGCTCGCGCCGCAGCGCCCGCGCCTCCTGCTCGCGGGCGTCGCGGGCGTCCCGCTGCGCCGCGACCACGGACCCGGCCAGCAGCGGCAGCCCGACGACGACCAGCGCCTGCGCCGGCCCGGCCAGCAGCGCCTCCGGCACCGTCAGCGCTCCGCCGCGCACCTCGTTGCAGGCCTGGGCGGTCGCCACCAGCAGCCACGCGGCGGGCAGCACGACCCGCGGCCGCCGCATCCGGGCCACGACCGCGAGGTACACCGACGCGATCAAGGTCACCGCGGTGGTGCTGAACGCCGCGTTCGGACCGAACCAGGCCGCCACCAGCGGAACCCCGGCGACCAGCGGCAGCACCACCTCGGGGCGGCGGTTCACCTGCACCGCGGTGACCGCCTGCACCAGCAGCACCGCGCCCAGCAGCCACCACCGGCCCTCGCCGGGCGAAGGCAGGTCGCCGAGCGTCGGGTCCGCGGCACCGGCCAGCGGGATCGCGAGGAACAGGGCCAGCGAGACCACTCCGCACCCGGCGGCGGCCATCGGGTTCAGCGGCCGCGGCGCGCTCGGCGGGATGCGCATCCGTGCTCCTTCCGCGCCGCGGCGGACGATCCGCGGGCCCGGCGTCCGCGCCTGTCGGCGGCACGCGGCGATCTTAGCCGGGGGTCCCGAGCCGCCCGGGGGAGCGCGGATCGCGGCTCGGCGGGCGGTGTTCTCCGCCACGATCGGGGGTTCGCCACGGGCTGAATCCGCAGCGGAGACCGGCCTCCGCCTGGTGCGCGGCGCGGGCGGGGCGGTCGAGGGCTCGGACCTCCGCGGGCCGACGTGTATTCTCGATGGCGGTCGTTGTTTCTGGGTTCGTGTTTTTCGCACGCTCGCAGGAGTGCTGATGCGGGCGAGCTGCTGTCTTGGGAGTAGCTGGAGTAGTCGCCGTCTGAGATCCGCGACCCCGGTGCCGGACCTGGCACCGGAACCGACCAGCTACCAGGATGGAGCAGGAACATGGCACAGGGCACCGTGAAGTGGTTCAACTCGGAGAAGGGCTTCGGCTTCATCGAGCCGTCCGAGGGTGGACCCGACGTCTTCGTCCACTACTCGGCCATCGACGCCGCCGGCTTCCGCACCCTGGAGGAGAACCAGACGGTCTCCTTCGAGGTCACGCAGGGCCCGAAGGGCCCGCAGGCCGAGTCCGTGCGCGTGGTCTGATCTTCGCCTTCCAGGCGATGTGAACCCGGGCCGGGGACTCCCCGCGATCCGGGGGTGATCACAACTGAGGCCGCCCCTCCAGCTGGACGGTCGGCCTCAGTGTTTTCGGCCCGGTCGATCACCGGGCGGCGCCGCTCACGCGAACAGCTGCGCCGCCTTGATCACGAGCTGGTAGACGCCGATCGCGAACGGGACGCCCACCCACAGCCAGGACACGGTGAGGAGGGCCTTGACCCCGATCCCGCCTTCGGGTGCGGTTTTCTGCTCGGTCATCTCTCGCCCCTCAGCTGCTCTGCTCGCCGGACGTGCTGGACGCCTTCGCGGTGTCCGTCGACTCGTCGGCCTTCTCCGCCGCGGAGTCGTCCGCGTCGGCCTGCCCGGACTTCGCGGAGTCCGCGGACTCGGACTCGGCGGTCTCCGCCGCGTCGCCGGAACCGGACTCGGCCTCCGCCGCGGCCTGCTCCGGCTCGTAGAACCGGGAGTGCACCGGGCGGATCAGCTCGTTCGCCACGAACCCGATCACCAGCGCGCCGGTCATCAGGTAGAACGACACCGTGTACAGGTCCGCACCGGACTTGCCCGCGGCCTCGCCGGAGTCGGCGAGCGCGTCCACGATGGCCGGCCCGAGCACGCCCGCCACCGACCAGGCGGTGAGCAGCCTGCCGTGGATGGCGCCGACCTCGAAGGTGCCGAACAGGTCCTTCAGGTAGGCGGGGATCGTCGCGAAGCCCGCCCCGTAGAACGACATGATCAGCATGGCGGCGACGACGAACAGCGCGACGCTGCTGTCTCCCGCGAACAGCAGCAGCAGGTACGCGAGCGCACCCACTCCGAGGTAGACCCGGTAGATGTTCTTGCGCCCGGTGCGGTCGGACAGCGCCGACCACGCGAAGCGGCCGCCCATGTTGGCCAGGGACAGCAGGGACACGAACCCGGTCGCCGCGGCGACGGCTACCGGAGTGCTGGTCCCCGCGAAGAAGTCCTGGATCATCGGGGAGGCCTTCTGCAGGATCCCGATGCCCGCGGTCACGTTCAGGCACAGCACGATCCACAGCAACCAGAACTGCGGCGTGCGGAGCGCGTTGTTGGCCGAGACCTTGATGGGGTTGGTGCTCTTGGCCGCGGCGGCAGGGGTCCAGCCCGGCGGGGTCCAGCCCGGCGGGGGAACCCGGACCAGCAGGATGCCGAGCGTCATGAACACGGCGTAGACGATGCCGTGCACCAGGAACGTGCTGCCGATGCCGCTGGTGGTCTTGCCGAAGGCGTCGAGCATCGCGGTCGACCACGGCGAGGCGATGATCGCGCCGCCGCCGAAGCCCATGATGGCGATGCCCGTGGCCAGACCTGGGCGGTCCGGGAACCACTTCATCAGCGTCGACACCGGTGCGATGTACCCGATCCCGAGGCCGATGCCACCGACCACGCCGTACCCGACGACGACGAGCCAGTACTGCCCCAGGTACATGCCCAGGGCGGAGATCAGGAAGCCCGAGGCGAAGGCGATGGTGGAGACCAGCATGGCCCAGCGCGGGCCGCGGGACTCCACGAACTTGCCGCCGAACGCCGCCGACAGCCCGAGGAAGAAGATGGCCACCTGGAACGGCAGCGCGCTACCGGTCCCGGAAATCTGGAGGCTCGATTCCAGCGGGCTTTTGAAAACGCTCCACGCGTAGGCCTGCCCGATGGAAAGATGGATGGCCAGCGCGGCGGGTGGGACTAGCCAACGGTTCCAGGTCGGTGGCGCAACGACCGAGAATCCGTCACGCACTGTCACAAGTAAACCTCCTTGGTGCAAGGGTTCCGGTGGCTGGTACCGGAAACGCGCCCCGGCACGTGAGGGGCGCACGAATTCGAGATGCTACCTGCCTGGTCAAACGGGAAATTGGCGAACAATCGAGGCGGGGTGCGCTGGGGTCCGGATCACCCGTCACGATTCGTGATCGCTGCTGGTGGGCGGGAAGGGCCTTGCTACGCACGGGAAAGTGCCCGTTCGAGTCGGGCGAAACGCACGTATTAATTACAAAACGCCTCAGTCTCGGTTACGCCGTGTAGCGCATCGTGTTGGTCCCGTGACCAATGTTGTGACCGTTTCGAGACCAATTATTTGCGCTGATGTAGCTGGAAGTTCGGATAGCGCCCGCACGTGTTTCTTTGGCCCCGAGGGGATAGAATCCGGATTCCTTGACGCGCGAGCAAGCCCGAAGGATCCACAGCATGCCCCGAACGTCGGAGAACCGAAGCCGAGACCGGCTTGACGGTCAGTACGCCGAGCCACGATTCGGCAACATCTCGAAACACAGCCTCCGGCGCCCCGCGAACTCGGGTGGAACCGATTTCGCCGCAATTCAGGAAAGCGACGATTTCGTCGCGCTCCGGCGTCGATTCCGGTGGTTCGTGTTCCCGGTGACGCTGCTCGTCCTCGCTTGGTACTTCACCTACGTCGCGCTCGGCGCCTACGCCGAGGACTTCATGAGCCGGCAGGTGTACGGCTACGTGAACATGGGCATCGTGCTGGGGCTGCTCCAGTTCGTCACCACCGCGATCGTCACCGTGCTCTACGGGCGGTACGTGCGCAGGCGCATCGATCCGCTGGTGGACCAGCTGCGCGAGCAGGAAGGGGCCGACCGCTGATGACGACCACCATCGCGGCCGGGGCCGTCGGCGACCCGACGACCACCGTCAGCGTTTTCGCCGGATTCGTGCTGCTGACGCTGTTCGTGGTGTACCGGGTGTCGAACCGGAACACGACCGCCTCCGACTACTACGTGGCGGGCGGCAACCTCACCGGCGCGCAGAACGGCATCGCGCTGGCCGGTGACTGGCTCTCCGCCGCCTCGTTCCTCGGCGTCGCCGGGGCCATCGCCGTGCACGGGTACGACGGGTTCCTCTACTCCGTCGGGTTCCTCGTGGCGTGGCTGATCGAACTGATGCTCATCGCCGAACTGGTGCGCAACACCGGGCGGTTCACGATGGGCGACGTGATCGGTTATCGGATGCGGCAGCGGCCCGTCCGCGCGGCCGCCGCGAACACGACGCTGGTCATCTCGTTCTTCTACATGGTCGCGCAGATGGCGAGCGCCGGTGGTCTCGTCGCGCTGCTGCTGGACGTGCAGAGCAAGTTCGGGCAGGCGATGGTCGTCGTCGCCGTCGGCCTCATCATGATCTTCTACGTGCTGGTCGGCGGCATGAAGGGCACCACCTGGGTGCAGATCATCAAGGCCACGCTGTTGCTGATCTGCGTGTCGCTGATGGCCGTGTTCCTGATCGGCCGCTTCTCCTACGACCTCTCCGGCCTGCTGGAGCAGGCGGCGGCCAACAGCCCGCTCGGCCAGGCGCTGCTGGAGCCGGGCGCTCAGTACGGCCAGACCTCGCTGTCGCGGATCGACTTCATCTCGCTGGCGATGGCGATCGTGCTGGGCATCTCCTGCCTGCCGCACATCATGATGCGGTTCTACACGGTGCCCAGCGCCCGCGAGGCGCGCCGCTCGGTCGTGTGGATCACCTGGACGATGATCGTGTTCTACCTGGCGACGATGCTGCTCGGCTTCGGCGCGACCGCGCTGGTCGGTTCAGACGCGATCACCAACGCGCCCGGCGGGGAGAACTCGGCGGCGCTGCTGCTGGCCCACCGCATCGGCGGTTCCTGGCTGCTGGGCGTGGTCGCCGCGATCGCGTTCGCCACGATCCTCGCGGTCGTCGCGGGCCTCACGCTCACCGCGTCCGCCTCGTTCGCGCACGACGTCTACGCGAACATCATCAAGCGCGGCAAGGCCGACACCGGCTCCGAGATCCGGGTCGCCCGCCTCACCGCGCTCGTGGTCGGCGTGCTCTCCACCGTCGGCGGCATCGCGGCCATCGGGCAGAACGCGGCGTTCATGGTGTCGCTGGCGCTGGCGCTGGCCGCCTCGGCGAACCTGCCGACGATGCTGTACTCGCTGTTCTGGCGGCGCTTCAACACCACCGGGACGTTGTGGTCGATGTACACCGGCCTCGTGTCGTGCATCGTGCTCATCGCGTTCTCGCCCGCGGTGTCGGGACGGCCTTCGGCGATGTTCCCCAGCGCCGACTTCGACCTGTTCCCGCTCACCAACCCGGGCATCGTGTCCATCCCGCTGGGCTTCCTGGCCGGTTTCCTCGGCACCCTGCTCGGCAAGAAGGACCAGGACCCGGTCAAGCAGGCCGAGATGGAGGTCCGCTCCCTCACCGGGATCGGCTCCGGCCTCAAGGAGCCGCAACGCGCCTGACGCCCGACGCGCGCGACGCGGGGGGCGCCCCCGGGGGGGGGGGGGGCCCCGCGGGGGAAAGCGGGGGCCGCGGGGGGGGGGGCGCCCCCCCCCCCCCCGGGGGCGGCGCCCCCCCCCCGGCCCCCCCCCCCCCCCCCCCCCCGCCGCGCGCGCCGCGGGCCGCCCCGGTGTCCGGGGGCGCCCCTCGTCGTACTAGGTCAGGCGCGGGCGGAGTCGGCCAGCAGCGCGCGCAGGTTCTCGGCCGGGGCCGGGTGGGCGAACAGGAAACCCTGGTAGGCGTCCACGCCGAGGTGATCGAGCAGGTCGTGCTGGGTGGTGTTCTCCACGCCTTCCGCGATGCACATCCGGCCCATCGCGTGCGACAGCTCGATGACCGCGCGGGTGATGCCCAGGTCCACCGGATCGGTGCCCATCCCGGAGACGAACCGGCGGTCCAGCTTCACGATCTGGGTGGGCAGGTCCTTGAGCCGCGCCAGCGACGAGTAGCCGGTCCCGAAGTCGTCCATCGCGAACCGCACCCCGTCGCGGGCGAGCCCGCTCATCACGCCCCGCGGCCGCGCGGGCAGCTCCACCAGCACCGTCTCCACCATCTCCAGCACGACCCGGCCCGGTTCGATGCCGCTGGAGGCGATCTCCGAGGTGATCTCCTCGTGGAAGCCGTCGTCCTCCGGCGAGAGCCCGGAGAGGTTCACCGCGACACCGGGTGCGCGGCCGCCGGTGCGCTGCCAGCCCGTCGCCTCGCGCAGCGCCGCCCGCAGCACCCAGCGGTCCAGGTCCGCGAGCATCCCGCCCTGGGTGGCGACCGGCAGGATCGTGTCCGGCCGCAGCAGGCCGCGCTCCGGGTGCGGCCAGCGCACCAGCGCCTCGGCGAGCGTGATGGAGCCGTCGCGGCGGAACACCGGCTGGAAGTGCAGCTCCAGGCCGTCGTGCGCCAACGCCTCCCGCAGTTCCTCCTCCAGCGCCAGCTGCGCGGGCGCGCTCGCGGGCGCGGTGCGGCCGTGCCCGCGCCGCTTCGCCTGCAACATCGCCGCGTCCGCCGACCGGATGAGCTCCGCCGGGGTGATGCCGTCCTGCGCGGTCGCCGCGCCGAAGGTGGCCGTGACGCTGAGCAGCCTGCCGCGCAGCGGCGTCGTCGCGCACAGGATGTCCGAGACCGTGCGGTGCAGCGTCTCCATGCCGCCGCAGCCCGGCAGGTTCGAGCAGATGACGAGGAACTCGTCGCCGTACAGCCGGGCCGGCGTGCACGACTCGGGCAGCTCGTCGACCAGCCGCCGCGCGAGCGTCGCCATCAGCTCGTCCCCCGCGTCGTGGCCCAGCGAATCGTTGAACCGCTTGAAGTTGTCCAGGTCGCAGAACAGCACCCCGACCCGGCCCGCGGTGTCGGCGGACAGCAACGGCGCGAGCACTTCGTTGACGCCGCGCCGGTTCAGCAGGCCGGTCGGCTGGTCGTGAGTCGCCTGGAAGTGCAAGGTCTCGGTGCGCCGCACCTGCTCGGTGAGGTCCTGGAACACGGCCAGCCAGAACCGGTTCCCGTCGTGGTCCACCGACGCCGCGCACCGCACCTCGCACCACATCGGCTGCCCGCCCGCCTGCGCCAGCCGCCGCTGCGCCACCGACCCGGGCGCCCGGTCGTGGCCCGGCGGCACCGCGCGCGGCACCAGGCCCGCCACCCCGTCCAGCGGGTGCATCAGCTCGGCGGCCACCAGGCCGTGCGGGCGGTACCCGAGCAGTTCGCACAGGGCGCCGTTGGCGTCGAGGATCCGGTCCCGCTCGTCGAGCAGCGCGATGCCCGTCGGCGCCAGCTGGAACAGGTCGGTGAAGCGGCGGTCCGAGCGCTCGCGCTGGGCGAACGCCTCCGATTCGTCCCTGGTCACCTTGATGAACCCGTCGAGGGTGCCCTTGGTGGTGCGCTGCGCGGTGATCACCACGTGTGCCCAGAACGCGGAACCGTCCTTGCGCAGCCGCCAGCCGCGGTCGATGAAGAAACCGTGCGCGGCCGCTTGCTCCAACTCCCACGTCGGGTAGCCGGATGCGACGTACTCCGCCGGGTAGAACGTGGAGAAGTGCCTGCCGATGATCTCCTCGCTGGTGTACTGCTTGATCAGCTGGGCACCGCGGTTCCAGGTGGTGACCCGGCCGTCCGCGTCGAGGGCGAAGATGGCGTACTCGCGCATGTCGGCGGCCAGCGCCCCCAGCAGCCGTTCCGTCTCCACCTGGGTTCCGGTGCGGTGGAAGCCGGTGCCGGGCAGGGGAGGGAATGCGTTCACCAGATCTCCGTTCCGCGGCGGTGCGCGGGAGTGCCGAGCCGACCGCGACCGGCGGCGCGAGGAGCCTGATCCGGGCGCTCGACCAGGGCCGAGGTTGCTCACGGTACCGCCGAACCGGTGACACCGGCAAGAAATCGAAATGGGGCTTTCGGCCCTGGGCCCGCGCTGCCGGGCGGGGCAGCGTGGTGATCGGAGGTCCCGCCTCGGAGGTCGTCATGGCTACGCTCGTCCCGCATCCCCGGCAGCGCCCCACCGGTTGGGTGGGCTGGGTGTACTTCGCCGCGTTCATGCTGGTGCTGACCGGAGCCGTGCAGATCGTCAACGGCCTGTTCGCGCTGGCCCGCTCGGGCACCACCTACCTCACGCCCGGCGGCGAGTGGGTGCGGCTCGACCTCTACGGCGTCGGCCTCGGTTTCCTGCTGCTGGGCGTGGTGCTGGCCGCCGTGGGGATGGGCCTGTTCGGCGGCCGGACCTGGGCGCGGGTGGTCGCGGTCGTGCTGGCGGTGCTGAGCGTGCTGGCGAACGTCGTGCTGTTCGCCGCCTCGCCGCTGTGGTCCTCGGTGGCGATCGTGGTGGACGTGCTGGTGGTCTACGCGTTGGTGATGCACGGCAGGGAGGCGTGGCGGAGCTGATCCGGTACCGGTCACCACCCGTCCACTTCGGATTTCGCGGGGCGCTCGGTAATGCGCCGTGATGCGTTCGAAATGGGTTGCTGGACAACTCCGAATGTTGTGGTTAAAGTGGCGGTCGCCGGAACTCGTGACATAGCACCGCGTTCCGGTGACCACCGCGTCGTGCAGCGGCAGTTTCGTTCGCAGGGGTAGCGCTGTGCGGTGGTTCGTCCGGTCGCTGACCGGGCGGTTCTCGGAATTCATTTCGCTCCGCGATGAGTCGTCGCACCGTCGCGTGAGCCCCTCTTTCAGCCGGATCGGGTGGTTCGGGGCTTCGCCCGGTCCGGCGCACGAGACGCCGAACAGGAGAAGAGTTGCTGGGCCGAAATCAGGTGCCCGACCGCCCGCGGTGGCGGCCGGTCGAATCCCGCCGTCCGCTGCCCCGCCCCCGGGCTGCGCGGATTCGGGACGACCGGCGCACCGAACGCCCCGGGAAATGCGCTGAGCTGCGGTGATGTGACCTCCGGTCGCTGTCGCGCCGGCGCGCGGAGACCGGTGCCGACGCGCGTTTAGCGTCGCTGCGCCGCTCCCTTTTCCGCCGCTTCCGCCGGGCGAGTCCGCCCCGCGATTCCGCGGCGCATCCGAACTTCCGCTCGATCCCGCGCGGACTCGCGCCGTGCCTCGGATCGCCCCTCGGGAAGAAGTGAATATGAACGAAGCCGTGCGCTGGTGGCCTGGTCTTCTGCAGAAGGTGCTGCACCACGTGCCCGCTGATGCCCGCCAAGTCCGCATAGGCGGAGTGGACGGCCGAGTGGCCTTGTGCGGATGCGTGACCGTTCCCGCATTCGGCAGCAAGCTCGACGAGTGGTCCCGCTGCGAAACGTGCGTGCGCGACCTGGCCGGTCCCGACCGCTGAACACGAGCAATTCCGACCCGTGCTGATCCGCACGAATGAGAGGTACGAATGATCAAGATCATCGACACGATCACCGCCCCGACCGGCGCGGCCGACTGGTACCAGTCGGCGCTGTGCGCCCAGTCCGACCCGGACGCGTTCTTCCCGGAGAAGGGTCAGTCCGGGAAGATGGCCAAGCGCATCTGCGGTTCCTGCGAGGTGCGCGAGGACTGCCTGCGCTACGCGCTCGGCAACGCGGACCTGTCCGGGATCTGGGGCGGCCTCAGCGAAAGCGAGCGCCGCGAACTCCGCGTCGCCGCCCGCGCCGCCGAACTCGCCGCCGACGCGGCATGACTTCCGTCCACTGCGGACTGCACGTGTTCCACCGCGCAGAACCGCCACCGACGCGTTCCGCTCGAACCACGGCCCCCACCCGGCCGTCGAGCTAGACCTCCGCCGGGGAGCTCGACTCCCGCC
>NZ_JAIUJZ010000067.1:40884-61565 GCF_020176775.1 Saccharopolyspora sp. 6M | reverse complement strand
GTCGGCCCGCTGCCGCGCAGCATGCGAGTGCCCAGGAGGAACGGTGTCGACCAGTCGACCAACAGGATTCGAAGATCGCGAGAGCTGGTGGCCGAGAATCCCGGTCCGCACCACCGGCGCGGAAGCCGACCCGACGCTCGTCTGTCGTCCTCCGCGGAAAGGCAGACGCACGACGGGTGCCCCAGACCACGGTCTCCCGGCAACATGCCCAGCATGACCACGTTTCCCACTATGGACCCCGAGCTCGCCGCCGCGGCGGCGATGCTGCCGCACCTGGACTTCGCCGACCTGGCCACGGCTCGAGAACGCTTCAACGCCATGACCGATGTGATGCTCGCCGAGGTCTCGTACGAAGGGATCGCATGGCGCGAGCTGGCGGCCCCCGGCCACGAGGGCGCGCCGGACGTCCCGATCCGCTTCTTCGCGCCGCCGGACGCAGCGGAGCGGGGCGCTCTGCCGACCTTGCTGTGGATTCACGGCGGCGGGTTCGCCATCGGCCGGGCCCAGGTCAACGATCCTCTTTGCATCGACCTGGTGCTCCGGCTGGGTATCGCGGTCGCCAGCGTCGACTACCGGCTCGCACCGGAAACCCCCTACCCGGGGCCGCTGCAGGACTGCTACGCCGCGCTGCGGTACCTGCACACCAACGCAGCCGAGCTCGGCGTCGATCCGGCACGGCTCGCCGTCGGTGGGCAGAGCGCGGGTGGCGGGCTGGCCGCGGGGACGGCGCTGCTGGCACGCGACCGGGCGGAAGTACCGGTCGCCTTCCAGCTCTTGGAGATCCCGGAGCTGGACGATCGGCTGGAGACCACGTCGATGGTCGAGTTCGTGGACACCCCGATGTGGAACCGGCCGAACGCCATCCTCTCGTGGCAGTACTACCTGGGCAGGAACGGGACGGCGGCGGAATCGGACGCCGAGGTCTCCCCCTACGCCGCACCGGCACGGGCGAAGGACCTGCGCGGCCTGCCACCGACCTACCTCTCGACCATGGAGCTGGACCCGCTGCGGGACGAGGGCATCGGTTATGCAGCGGCGTTGCTGCACGCGGGCGTGAGCGTGGAGCTGCACTCGTTCCCGGGCACGTTCCACGGTTCTTCGCTGCTGCCCACCGCGGCGGTGAGTGTGCGGGCTGCCGAAGAGATCCGCGTTGCGCTGGCCAGGGGCTTGCAGGTGGAACAGCGCGCCTCGTAACGTCACCGCATGCAAGGTCTCATGTACCGACTCGCCGAACTCGACGCGGGAGCGGCGAGTTCGGTTCGCGTGATCGACTACTTCGATGCCCTGATCCGGTATCGCGCCGACGTTCCCGCAGCCGTGCGCGCGGCCGCCGTGCTCGGGGAGTGCACCGTCGGGATCAGCCTGGCCCGCGACGGCGGTGTGCCGGAGGACATGCGCTGCGGTCCTGGCGGCGGGTGGATCTCCACGGCGGGCGGCGATCCGCAGGTGGCCGAGCGGCTCGTCGGTGACGGTCTCAGCGGACGGGTGTGGATCGAACGCGACGGCCGGTCCCACCCGCTCGACGCGCTGCTGGTGGAGCGGCTGGCGCTGACCGTCACCGCGATCGCTTCACGCACCGGCCCACCGGCGCGGACTTCGGCGGGGGGGGGGGGGGGGGGGGGGGGGGGGGGGCGGGGGGGGGCGGCCCCCCCCCCCCCCCGCGCCGCGCGGCCCGCCCCCCCCCCCCCCGCCGGGGGCGGGGGGCGGGGGGGTGGGGGGCGGGGGGGGGCGCCCCCCCCCCGGCCCCCCCCCCCCCCCCCGCCCCCGGGGGCGGGCGGCGGGGGGGGGGGGGGGCCCCCCCCCCCCCCCCCCCCCCCCCGCGACCGCCGAATTCAGCTGCGCCGCCCTGCACCTCGATCCCGGCTACCTGGTCCGAGTGGCGAGCGCGACCGGGGTGCGCACCAGTCTCGTCGAGCTGCTGCCCGGGGAACCTGCCGCTGGGCGCTCCACCGAGGTCGTGTGCGAAGACGAGCGGCTGCTCGTGTGCACTCAGGACGCCGGCGTGCCGCCGCGTCCGGTTCAGCGCGGGGTACGCATCGGGTTCTCCTTCGCCGTTGCGGCGAGAGACGTCCGCAATCACGTGCGCACCGCCCGGTTCGCCCGAGACAACGCCACGGTCGACGAACCCGCCGTGATCGCCGACGAGCTCGGCGCACTAGTGCTGATGTCCCCGGAACCCGTTGCGGACGTCTACGCCATCCCCGATCTGCGCGCGCTGCGGTCCATGCCGCCGCAGCAGGGCCGGGAGCTGCTGCGCACCCTCGACGCCTACCTCGACGGCGGCTCCCTGCGAGTAGCCGCCGCCCGGTTGAACCTGCACCACACCAGCGTGTCCCAACGGCTGGCGAAGCTGTCCGAGCGCCTGGGCTTCCCCGTCGACGCGGCGCGGTACCGCGCGAGGGCAGCGGCGCTGATCATCGCAGTGCGGACCCGACCGGACTTCTGGCGCACCGGCGCACCCGCCGTCTGACCGTTTCCCCGCGAACCGCCGGTTTCGGAGAGGCGGCTTTCGGCAGAACCGCCCGAACCGGTACCCGCATGGCAGTCACGAGCACGGCTGCGCGGCCATTCCGTGCAACGTGTCTCCATAGAGGAGTCAGGATCGTGATCATCCCCGCGGGTCACCGAAGCGGTGCGTCGAACAGCGGCTGCGGGACGTCGCCGTGATCGGCGGCGAGCCCTCGCAACACCACCGAGCGCAGCCGACCACGGAGACCGACGAGTGCTCTGGCCGCCACTACGTCGGGGTCGGTCCGCGGGCGTGGGTGGTCGGCAGGGGCCGCGCCGCCAGCGCACCCGACTCATCGTCGACCTCGCACAGCCGCCGCAACCCGGACGCCTCCACACAGGGCGACAAGATCGATTCACCGTTACCGCGCCACCCGGATCAGTCCTGTTGCAGGCCCCAGGGCTCGTTGTGCGCTGTGCAAAACGAGCGTCCCCACGGAAACTCCGCTTTCTTCGACCCCGCACGCGGTGGGACACCGCCCGTTCGGGCAGTGCCGCGCAGCCCGCGCGCGTCGAACGCCCGCGGGCGGTTCACTTCTGCCCGGGCGAGTTGCTTTACTGGGCGTCGGCAGCGCCGCCGTCAGGAGGGAGAACAACGGTGAGCCTTCCAGTGGGTGTGCGCACGGAGTACCTCCTAGACGCCGGCCGTTCGCACGCGATCTACACGGCTCTGCGACCGGTCCTCTCCGAAGTCCGACGCATGCTCGGGGGATCCCTCGGACTGGTGGGCTATCGGCCGCGCACGCCTGGTTCGGACTTGTTGGTACTGGCCGTCGACGCGCCGGGCATGGCCGATCCGCCATTGCCGAACGAATCGTTCCAGCTCGGCTCGCTGCCCTCTCGGCATCAACCGTCCGTACTCGCTGATCTGCTGCTGAGCTCCAGCCTGCGCCCTCGACAGCTGCTGCTGCGCTCTGCACTGGTGGTCCCCTGGGCCGACGAGCACGGTGCAGGCATGGTGATCGTCGGCCAGACCAGAACCACACCAGCGCTCCCCCAGACGACCGCGGACGTAGTTCGTCGGATGAGCGCCAACGTGCGCAAGACCGTCTCCACCGGCCGTCGGCAGGGGGCGGTGGAGATCAACCGCGATCTGCAGCGGGCGATGAAGGAGGTGGCGGCCGGCGCCGTGGACTGCGCCGACGTCGGGGGCGCCCTGACCACGCTTCTGAGATCGGTCCAGCGCTTGTTCAACTCCGACGTCGCCTACCTCTAGCTGCCCGAGCACGACGTCGACACGTTCACCTTCGACCAGGTGCTCGGCATCCACACCCCGGACTTCCGGCACCTGCGGATCCGCGAAGGCCAGGGGCTCGGTGGCTTGGCCCGCTCCGAACGCCACACAGTTCGGTCCCTCAACTACGCCCGCGACTCCCGGCTGCAGGCCGCCCCGGTCGCCGAGACCGCTCGCGAGGGCATCGTGTCCGCGATGGCCACACCGATCGTCGTCGACGAGCAGGTGCAGGCCGTCCTCTACGTCGGCGACCGCAAGCTGCGCCCGTACAGCGAGACCGACGAAGATGTGTTGGGCGAGTTCGCCGGCTACGCGACCCTCGGTCTCAAGCGCCGGGCGACGGACGCCTACCGGAGAGACGTCTTGCGTCGTCAGGAGCAGGAACGCCTCGCCTACGACCTGCACGACACCGCTGTTCGAGGGCTGCTGGAGATCGGCTTCGCCGCCGAGCGAGGCCACGAGGAGCACGGCGCCGACCCGGACGTCCGAGCCAACCTGGCGTCGATCGCAGCCGCCGCCGAGCGCTGCATGGACGCCTTGCGCGGCCAGCTGGACACGTTGATCGGCAGTTCTTCCGAACGCACTGCCGATCAGGTGGTGGAGGAGATCGCCGAGGCCTCGCTACGTCCTGATGCCGGACACCGCTTCACGACGAACCGACCCGACTCCACGCTCCCCTCCGCGGTGGCCGAAGCGTTGATCCGCATCGGCCAGGAGGCGCTGGTGAACGTAGACCTGCACGCCGAACGCCCTGCCGAGATCAGCCTGGAAACGACAGCCGAACGCTGGGTGCTCTCGATCGCCGACGCCGGTCCCGGGCCTCGCTCGACCTCCGGACACAGCGAGGAGCGCGCAGCCCGCAGCCACCTCGGCGTGCGTGCCATGCAGCGCGCGGCGGAGCAGGTCAGCGGCCAGGTCGAGCGCCTGTCACCACCCGACGTGGAAGGTTACGTAGTCCGCGCCACGGTACCCACGAGGAACAACTCATGATCAGGTTCTGCGTCGTCGACGACCACGAGATCGTGCACGACGGACTCCGCGCCATGGCCGACCGGGAGCCCGACCTGGAGTTCGTCGGCGCGGTTGCCTCAGCTTCCGAGGCGCAGGAGCTGGTCGAGGGCGAACGCCCGGACGTTCTGCTGCTGGACATGCGGCTGGGTTCCGGCAACAGCATCGACACCTGCGCCGTGCTGAGCGCGGCGTTTCCCGACCTCAAGATCGCCGTGTTCAGCGCCTACGGCAACGCGGAACTGCTCGAACGCGCGATCCGGGCGGGTGCGGCCGGTTACGTCCTGAAGGAGACGACGACCGCTCGTCTGCCCGGCATCATCCGCGAGCTGTCCACCAGCGGCAGTTACTTCGAGCCCCGCCTGGCCAGCGGTCTGCTCAAGCGGTCAGCGGGCCCGGAGCAACCGGCGTTCAACGATCGCGAGCTGGAGATCGTCCGGATGATCGCTCGCGGGATGGACAACCACCGCATCGGTGAAGAGGTCTGCATCAGTCCGCACACCGTGAAGTTCCACGTCACCGCGATGCTGCGGCGCCACAAGGTGCGCAGGCGCACCGAACTCGTGCGGGTCGCCATGGATCTGCACCTCATCGACGACAGCTGACCCCGGCCGCAGGAGAGGCCGGGGTCAGCGCCGTTCACGTCCCGGTCAGCCGCGGGCCCAGCTGGAATCCGCAGGTGCCTGCTCGACGCCCCGGACGTCGGGCAGCGCCATCTTGCGCTCGTCCTCCTCGTCGTCCACCCACGCCTGCGCGATCTCGTCGCACGTCGCGAACCAGACGCCGTCGTGCCCGGCGATGTGCTCGATCAGCCGCTCATACCAGAGGATGTTCTGCGCCTGCCCGATGATCTGCGGGTGCACGCAGGAAGCGAAGACCGGGTTCTCGACCCGCTCGTAGGCGTAGTCGAAGATGTCCCGCCACCGGCGGAAGATCGTCTCGGTGTCCTGCATCCCGGCCTGCGCACCGGTGTAGGCCAGCGGCGGAAAGTCGTCGAGGTACCAGTTCACCGGGATCTCGATCACCGAGCTGGCGGGGCCGGCCACGTTGGCGGACTCCCAGTTGATCTGCCAGCGCTGCGGCCGGTACGGCACCAGGTCCCGAGCCATCAGGCTGGTGTCGTAGCGGAAACCCGACTCCTCGATGATGTCCAGCGTGCTCTCGCTGTAGTCCCAGTACGGCGACCGGTACCCGGTGGGCCGGATGCCGAGCACGTTCTTGTACGAGTCGAAGGCCAGGTCGACCAACCGGCGCTCGGTATCGCGGTCGATCCCGGGCGGGATCTCGTGGTAATAGCCGTGGTGACCGAACTCGTGGCCGGCTTCCAGCACCTTGCGGCACTGCTCCGGGAAGGTGTCCACCGAGTGGCCCGGCGTGAACCAGGTCGTGGTGATGTCGAAGCGCTCGTAGAGCTCGAGCAGGCGGGGCACACCCACCTCGGCACCGAACTGGCCTCGCGACATGGCCGACGGGGTTGGGCGGTTGAAGCCGCCCAGCCACAGCGCCTGAGCGTCGAAATCGGTGCCCAGGTTGACGGCGATCTTCTTGCCGGGCGGCAACTGCAGGTGACCCATGAGTCCTCTCCTTTGAAAACGGGGGTGCGGGGTGTTCGAGGCGTGCGTCAGGCGGACGGGTCGAGGCGGATGACCTGCTCGGCCGCTTCGTCCACGCGCTCGCGGCTGTAGAGCAGCGGGAAGGCCTCGTCACGGCTCCACGGCCCGAAGAGATCGGTGGCGTGCGGGTCGTCCAGGCGCCCGGACTGCCCGGGGGCGTTCATCGCCAGCGACGAGTCCCACTCGCCGACGTCGACGACGAGCCGGAAGGTCGCTCCGGCGCTCTGCACGAAGTTCGGTCCGTACGCCGTGTTTCCGACGGTGTCACCGCTACCGCCGCGCGGTGCCGGGCCGGCGACCAACCGGTCCTCGGGCACGCCGGTGAGCCGCGCCGCGAGCGGGTGCTTGGCCTGGGCGACGTGGAGACGTCCCCAGCTCCACTGCGCGCGATCCGGACCGAGCAGCCCCACGAGGTCGGCCACAGCCGCGGGCAGGGTCGACGCGAACGTTGCGGCCAGGAACTTCGACGGCTCCGGTCCCAGGCGGTCGCCCGGGTCCTCGACCAGTTCCAAGTCGATCCTCGCGTCGGCGAGCAGGTCCTCCGCCGGCGAGATCCGCTGCGCCGTCTTCGACGCGGCTTCGGTCCCGACGTGGGCCTCCACAGCACGCGAGAGCAATGCGGGGCGCAGGTGCCGCCGATACCAGACCTCGAACAGCGCAGCCGCAGACGAATCCGCTGCGAGTTCACCGTCCCAGTCCAGCAGCATCGCGAGGCCGTCGGTGTCGGCGGGCACGTCGAGCTCGCGCAACCGGTTCACGATCCTCCGTGCGGGCACGCTGAGGTAGTCGCTCTGCAACGCGACCATGCTCTGCGGGGTCGCGTCGGTGGTCTTCGCCAGCACCTCGTCCAGGCGGTGCCGCCGGGACGGCGCGTACCAGTCGTAGGTGATGTGCCGGTCAGCCGGGAAGTCCTCGGGCAGGTTGCACTCGTTGGCCGTGGCGAGGAAGCCCCGTTCCGGGTCCACCGCACCGGGAAGCTGGTCTGCGTCGTAGAAACCGGCCCACTCGTAGCGCCCGTCGCCGGGCACCGGCAACGTCCCGTCCCAGTTCGGCCGGATCGGCGTGAGACCGCCGGTCTTCCACGCGATCGTGCCGGCCGGGTCGGCGTAGACCTGGTTCTCCGGCGGTGCGCCCCACCGGTTCATCGCGGCCAGGAACTCGTCGTAGTTCTGGGAGCGCATGTAGTCCATGCTGCCCAGGTACGGGGCCATTCCCGGTTCCAGCCAGGCGGCCCGGACCGCGAAAGCGGTGTGGCGCGCGTCGTCCTGGTAGATCACCGGGCCGTGCCTGGTGAACAGCAGCTCGGCTTCGACCGCTTCGCCGTCGCGCACCTCGATCGTCTCCGTCAGCCGCTGCATCGGCTCCCAACGACCCTGGTACCAGTACGAATGGGGGTCGTCCGGGTTGGTCTCGTAGACGTAGAGGTCTTCCTGGTCGATCGCGAAGATCGTCAGACCGAACGCGATGCGCCCGTTGTGCCCGATCGAGATGCCCGGCAGCGCGGGCTCGCCCCCACCGATCACGTCGAAGCCCGGTGCCGAGAGGTGCGCGATGTAGCGCAGCCCGGGCAGTGCCGCGGCAGCGCGGTGCGGATCGTTGGCCAGCAGCGGACGACCGGACCGGGTGCGCGAACCGGCGAGCACCCAGTTGTTACTCCCCTCCGGAAGCACGTCACCTTGCGGGTCCAGCGGGGTGGACGGCCCGAAGGCCGGTGCTGAGGTGGCCAGGTCGTAGACCGCCAGCACATCGTCCGGGATGACGTCGAGATCCAGCCCGTCCGGGATCGTCAGGTTCCGCTCCGGCTCGCGACGGCGACGCAGTTCTTCGACCTCACGTGGCAGGTCTCGCAGGGTCCGGGCGCGGGTGACCTCATCGCGCAGGTTGTAGAACAAACCGTGGCTGCGAATCCGCGCCACGTCCTCCGGTTCCCACAGGGCGGGCTCGTAACCCAGCTCCCGGAACTCGACGGGCAGCAGATCCGGGTCGCGGCGGGTCAGCTCGACGAAGGCGTTGATGCCCTCCACGAAGGCGACGCTCGCCCGCTTGGTGTCAGAACCGTAGGACAGCCACTCGCGGCGCATGTCGCCGCGGTAGAGGAACAGCCTCGCCGCGCGGTCCCGCTCGACGTGCTCGGCACCGAAGACCTCCGAGAGCCGCCCCAACCCCCGCCGGCGCCAGAAGTCGATCTGCCACAACCGGTCGCGAGCGGCGTTGAACCCTTGCGCCCGGAACGCGTCGTAGGTGTCCGTCGCATAGATGTGCGGGACGCCCCAGCTGTCGATCACGATCTCGACCGGTCCCTCCAGGCCCGGCACCGTGAACGACGTCCGATTCGGCTCTCGCCGCTGCACTTCCACGCCGATACCTCCAGCCTCACTGCCTTTGCTCAGCCGAGTGAAACAGCTCAAGCGCTCGTCACGTCGGCAAACACCAAGCGTCCAACGGGCACCGCCCCACTGCCCGTTCAGGTAGTGCGAACTCGCCCGAACGCGCGAAGCCGCGGGAAGAACGCGTAGAACCTAGGTGTCCGACGGGCTCACCGAAGCGCCGATCGGTCGATGCAGAACGAGACGAGCCGCGGCGAGACCGGCGAGGGTGGTGGCCGCGTGATGGCCGTGGTCCCCAGGCGGCGTAGAGACGGATCGAATGGGCCGTCGGAGCCTTCAGTGCCCAGCGGTACGAGGCCGAAACGGGGCGTCGGAGACGACTGCGACGCCCCGATCAGCAGCCGCCAACGCTTGAGCGGCGAGGCTCCGAAACGGCGGCCGGGCATGCACCGCAGCGAACCGGCTCTACGTCCGCCGACGTGGTCGCCGAGTTCACCGCCTTGGGAAGGGGCTGGAGCGCTCGCCGCGCGGCGGAGCCCATCACGGCGAGCAGCGACGTGCCGAGCCGACCTTGTTCTGGATGGCGCTCGCGGCGCTGGACATCGCTCCGCGAGACACCTCGTGTCGGGGCGGAGTTCTCAGTCGCGCCGCAGAACGGTACGGAGTGCGTCGAGCGCGGCCGCGTCCTCGATGGTCGAGGGCACCGGTTCGTCGGCGCCGTCGGCGATTCCTCTCATCGTTTTCCGCAAGATCTTGCCGGAGCGGGTCTTGGGCAGGGCGGGCACGATCGAGATGTCTTTGAGCGCTGCCACTGCTCCGATTCGGTCGCGAACCAGCGTGATGAGGTCAGCGATGACCGTGACCTCGTTGTGCTGGTCGCCGGCTTTCAGCACGACGAATCCCCGGGGTAGCTGCCCCTTGAGCGGATCGGCCACGCCGATCACAGCGCATTCGGCGACTGCCGGGTGCGCGGCGAGGGCCTCCTCCATGGTTCCGGTCGAGAGCCGGTGGCCGGCCACGTTGATGACGTCGTCGGTGCGTCCCATGATGAACACGTAGCCGTCGTCGTCGATGTGTCCGCCGTCGCCGGTGGCGTAGTAGCCCGGGTGTTCGGACAGGTATGAGGAGACGTAGCGTTCGTCGTCGTTCCAGAGCGTGGTCAGCGCGCCTGGGGGTAGCGGCAGTTTCAGCAGGATCGTGCCATCGGTGCCGCGCGGAACAGGCCGGCCAGCGGCGTCGACGACCGTGATGTTCCAGCCGGGGACTGCGACGGTCGCAGAGCCAGGTTTGACGGTCATGGGCTCCTGTCCCATGAGGTTCGCCGCGACCGGCCAGCCGGTCTCGGTCTGCCACCAGTGGTCGATGACCGGGATGCCGAGGCGATCCTGGGCCCAGCGGAGAGTCTCCGGGTCCAGGCGCTCGCCGGCCAGGAACACGGTGCGCAGGCTGGAGAGGTCGTAGTCGTAGAGGAAGGAACCTTCCGGGTCTTCCTTCTTGATCGCGCGCAACGAGGTGGGCGCGGTGAACAGGGCCTTCACCTGGTTCTCGGCGATGACGCGCCAGAATTGGCCCGGGTCCGGTGTCCCGACGGGTTTGCCTTCGTAGAACACCGTGGTGGCGCCGGCGAGCAAGGGCGCGTAGACGATGTAGGAGTGCCCGACGACCCAACCGACGTCGGAGGCGCTGAACATCGTCTCGCCAGGGCCGACGTCGTAGATGTTGCGCATGGACCACGTCAGGGCCACGGCGTAGCCGCCGGTGTCGCGGACGACGCCCTTGGGTTTGCCCGTCGTGCCCGAGGTGTAGAGGATGTAGAGCGGATCAGTGCTACCCACCGGGACACAGTCAGCAGGCTTGGCGGTGGCGATCACCTCGTGCCAGTCGAGATCGCGGCCGCCTAGCTCGGCGACCGCCTGCGGGCGTTGCAGCACGATGCAGTGATCCGGGCTGTGATCGGCCAGTTCGAGTGCGCGCTCGAGCAGCGGTTTGTATTCGATGATGCGCTTGCCTTCGATCCCGCACGAAGCTGTGACGACGGCCTTGGGGGTGGCGTCGTCGATCCTGATCGCCAGCTCGTTCGGGGCGAATCCTCCGAAGACGACTGAGTGGACCGCGCCGATGCGGGCGCAGGCCAGCATCGCGATCGCGGCTTCGGGAACCATGGGCATGTAGATCACGACCCGGTCGCCGTGGCCAATTCCGAGCTCGGTCAGTGCACCGGCGAACCGCGCCACTTCATCAAGCAGCTGATCGTAGGTGTAGGTCTTCTTGGTCCCGGTGACGGGGCTGTCGTAGATCAGCGCGGCGCGGTCACCGTGGCCGGCTTGCACGTGGCGGTCCAGGGCGTTGTGGCAGGCGTTGAGCTGCCCGTCCGGGTACCAGCGGGAGAAGGGTGCAGCGGTGTCGTCCAGGACGCGTTCCGGTGCGCGGTGCCAGTCGAGCGCCGTCGCGGCCTCGCGCCAAAACGTCTCGGGCTCCTCGACGCTGGCGCGGAAGGTCTCCTGATATCCAATCATGCTGCTCCGATCCCCGTGACTGCTTTGTCACGGGCTTCCGGTCTGAAATGTGTGGTGCTGGGGCCACTCCGGCGCCTCGAGGGTGGCCGGGTGTCGGAGTGGCGGGACCTGGAGTCGGGTTGGCCACCCAGGTCAGCTTCGGCCGGTCATGACGTCTTCGGTGACCGGCATCGGTCGTGGTGTATCGGCGAGTGCGATCACCGGGTGGGTGGTGATGCGGTGGCCGAGGAAGACCGGCCGGTTGGCCTGCCCCAACAGCAGGGGCAGCAATTCCTCGGCGCGGACGTGGCCCCACCACCCGTCACGGGCAGGCAGTTCTCCCCATTCGGTCACGGTGTCGGGCCTTACCGTCGGGCCGGCCACGAGCAAAGGTGTGGGGTCGGCTGTGTGCATCACCCCGTGGGTGGAGGGCGTGGCGTGATCCCCGGTCACTGCGACGATCGCCCTGTCGGCGAGGCTGGCCAGGCCGGTCAGGCCCCGGTCGAGTGCTTCGAGGACGTCGCGTTTGGCGTGGGGTTGCTTGGTGTGGCCGGCCTCGTCGGTGGCCTTGGTGTGGACGTGCACGAAACGGGCACCGGAGGCGATGAGGTCCTCTGCGGCCTCGAGTCGTGCTGCGATGTCACGAGCCGGGTCGTCGACCGGGGGCAGGTGCACCGAGGCCATGTCCAGGGCTGTGGCGATCCCGCGGTACAGGCGGGTGCTGGTGACCGCGGCGCCGGCGACGCCGACCTGCTCGACGAATGAGGGAATGTCGCCATAGCGGCCGGACCACTTGGTGGTGAGCACGTCCAGCGCGGGCAGCCCGCGGCGTTGCCGGGCGGTGTTGATGTCGCTGGCGCGCAGGTAGCGGTGTGCTGCTTGCAGTGCCGCGGTGAGTGCTTCGGCGAAGGCCGAACCGGTCACGCTGGTCGGGATTGGCTGCATCCAGGGGTGGAAGTTCTCGAACAGCGGATCCGAGTCGGTCACCTGCGCACACCCGTGAGCGGGGGCGGTCAGCAGCGCTTCGCCGGTCGTACCGTGGCGTTGCAGGCTCATCCCGTGCTCGGCGAGCACCGGCCCGAGGCCGGTCAACAGGGCGGCGATGTCGGCGTCGTCGTCGACGCGGGCCCGTCCGGCGATCCACAGGCGGTCGCCGTCGCGGCGCGAGGTGCGCAGCGCCGCGTGCGTGGCCGCGCAGTCGCGGGCGACGTCGAGTCCGGCGCCGAGCGCTTCCAGCACGGCGCGACCGGGGAAGGGCACCGTGGAGTAGCCGAACATCGCCCAGTGGGCCAGTTCGGAGGCTGGTGCTCGTCCCCATCCGAAAGGCAGGTGCCAGCCGGAAGCGCCGTCACGGGCCAGGGCATCGAGATGCGGGGTGTGGGCCGCCTCGGCGGGAGTGCGGCCACCGAGTTCGGGGATGGGACGATCGCCCAGCCCGTCGAAGATGACCAGCACGATCGGCAACCGGTCGTCCTCCAGCCGGGGCTGGGTTTCGCCGTATCCAGGCGGCGTCATCATCGACCTCCAGTACGTGCTGCTGACCGGTCTTTCAGCAGCTCGGTCAGGGGCAGAACGATGGAGGCGGGCACCAAGCCCGTCCACGTCGCCGTCTTGTCCTCCAGGTGTGCGCGGATGTCGGTGGCGGAGATCTTGGCGGTCGGATCGCCGTCAAGCACCGTGAGCCAATACCCGGCGTCAGCCAGCAGCCCCGCCTTGTGGCGCTCCCAGTCGCTGTAGGCGCGCACCACCTGCCGGGCACGCAGCGGGACGTAGTGCGGCCAGCACTCCGGCCGGGTGAGATCGAACGGCACGATGGTCGTCCTCTCCACCCAGCCCCGGTCTGCTAACGCCGCGTGCAGGAGCCGGGCGCGCTCGAAGTAGGTGAAGGGGTTGGCCTCGGCCAGGTGCCGGTGTGCCGACGTCGATTCCTCCTGCCGCGCAACAGGATCAGGGTTGGTGATCGCGATGATGAGATGGTCGGCATCACGCAGCGCGATCTCGAAAAGATCCAAGTGCTGTTCATGCACCGGTTGGAACCGGCCGGTCACGCAACTCAAACGGTCCATCGGCACTCCCCTCCCCCAGTGCCTGGTTGCGTCTCGATCGCAACGTGGCCATGGCGTCCGGCGACGAGTTCACCGACCACGGCTGCCTCCGCATCACCGCGCCCGTGCAAGGCCGCAATCGTCGAGCTCGCGGCAGCCGGGGGGACGCACAGCAGCAGACCGCCGGATGTTTGGGCATCCGCCAGCAGCAGCTGCGTGGTTTCATCGGCGGTGGCGGGGTCGAACCAGCCCGCGGCGAGCGCGTCGGTGAGAGTGCGACGGCTGCCATCCGGCGCGCACCCCTGCCGCACGAGCTCAGCCACCGAGGGCAGCAGCGGGACGGTCTCCGGCCGGATTCGGGCCTCGAGGCCGGCCGCGAGCGCCATCTCATGCAGGTGGCCGATGAGGCCGTAGCCCGTGACATCGGTGCCGCCGCGCAGTCCCGCGGTCGTGGCCACCCCGGCCGCGGAGGCGTTGGAGCGGCTCATCGTGGCGACCGCTTGGCTGACGGCCGCGTCCGGTGCCTGTCCCCGTTTCACCGCCGTCCCGATGACCCCGGCGCCGAGCCGCTTGGTCAACACGAGCAGGTCGCCAGCATGACCCCCGCCCTTGCGCAGGATGGAGTTCTCGTCGACCTCGCCCACGACGGCCAGCCCGTACTTGGGGGCCGGGTCAACGATGCTGTGCCCGCCGGCCAGCACCGCGCCAGCCTCAGCGACCGCGCCCGCACCTCCCCGCAAGACCTCCGCGAGCAGTGCGCGGTCGAGGTTCTCCGGCCACGCGAGCAGGTTCAGCGCCAACAGCGGGCGCCCACCCATCGCGTAGACGTCCGACAGGGCATTGGTGGCCGCGATGCGTCCCCAATCGTAGGGATCATCCACCATCGGAGTCAGGAAATCGGTGGTCACCACCAAGGAACGGCCTTCAAGCCCAGGCACGTCAAAAACGGCCGCGTCATCCGCCGGCGACAACCCGACCCTCAGGGCCGCACCAGCAGGACTGGCGCGGCCACTGCCCGCGCAGTCGCCCGCATTCAGCGACGCGAGCACGTCGTTGAGCAGGCTCTGCGGCATCTTGCAGGCACACCCCCCGCCCGGCGAGTACTGCGTGAGCGGGGTCGTCACGGTCGTCATGCAGCTCGCCTCTTCAACAGGCCTCGCGCAATCCCGTTGCGCTGGATCTCAGACGTTCCGGCCGGGATGCGGAGGTTGCGCGCGACCCGGAACAGCTTTTCCTCCGGCGAGTCCTGCATGAGACCCATCGCGCCGCGCACCTGCACCGCGGTGTCGGCGACGCGGAAGAACGCCTCGTCGTTGATCACCTTGACCAGGCTGATCAACCGGGGAGCATCGGAGTGCATCGGCATGGCGAACGGGCCCAGCTCATCGAGCTCGGCCTGCGCCACCAGAGACGTGGCGCGGGCCTGGTAGATATCGGCATCCATGTTCGCCAACATGTGCTGCACCGCCTGCTGCGCGGCGATCGGCTCGCCACCCGAGGTGCGCTCCTGGGTGTAGTCCAGGGCCCGTTCGAGCAACCAGGCACCCCAGCCGGCGCACATGCCACCGCGGCAGAGCCGGCGCCAGTTGATCCACGACATCGCCAGTGCGAAACCGTCGCCGATCTCGCCGACGACGTTCTCGGCCGGAACCCGCACGTCGCTGAACTCCAGCGTGCCGGTCAACCCGTCCGCCATCATCGTCGGCAGATCACGCCCCCGAGTCACCCCAGGCGCGTTGGCGTCGACCAGGAACATCGACAGCGACCGAGTCCGAGCACCGGGCTCAGTGACGGCCACGACCTGCAGGACGTCGGCGAAGTGCGAGTTGGTGATCCACGCCTTCTTGCCGTTGATGATCCAGTCGTCACCGTCGCGGGTCGCGTGGGTCGACATCGCCAGGACATCGGAGCCGACGCTGGGCTCGGTGTTGCAGAACGCCGCCGTGATCTCCCCCTCGATCAGCGGCTGCAGATACTGCTCCCGCATGGTCGGCGAGCAGTGTTCGATCGCCGGGTTCGGCCCCTCGGTCCAGGCCAGCGCGGCCAGGCCGAGCCCGAGACCGGATCGGTGGTAGACGAACTCCTCGACGTGGTGCATCTCAACCCGGGTGAAACCCCTGCCACCAGCAGAGACCGAGTTGTGCGGCGCGTAGAGGCCGAGCGCACCCGCGCGGCGCTGGACTTGCCGCCGCGCCTCCCACACCGCCGGATGCATCCGTCCCTGCTCGTCGAACTGTGGCTGGCTGGCCGTGCCAGCGCCCTGCTGTGCCAGCTCCTTTTCGATCGGGGCGACCTCCTGGTCGAGGAAGGTCTGGAAGCGGTCGTTGTAGTCAGCGACTCGCTCGCTGGCACCGATGGCGGTGACGGCAGTCATGAGCTGGCTCTCCCTCTCGGCGACTAAACGTTGTTCATTCGATTGAACGGTGTTCAGAGTGTAGCGTCACCGTCAACACGAAGGAAGGGCGAAGGACATGGCTGAGGGTGCCCGCGCGGAGCGACTCGATGCGGTGAGCGAGACCAAGCGAGCGCTGATACTCGAGGGAGCGCTGCGCGTTTTCGCTCGTGACGGGCTGCGTGAAGCCAGCATGCGAGCGATCGCCAAAGAGGCCGGCTACACCCCGGGGGCGATCTACGGTTACTTCCCGAGCAAGGAGCACATCTACGCAGCGGCGCTGAACGAATCACTCAGGCGGCTGCAGAGCGCGACCGAAACCGCAGCGTCCCATGTCGCCACCGCAGCGTCCCGCTACGTCGCCGCCGCGTTGGCCTTCTTCGACTTCTACGACGAGAACCCCCGCGACCTCGACATGGGGTTCTACCTGTTCTCCGGTGGCATGGCACCACACGGACTCTCCGACGAGGAGACCAATCGCGAGCTCAACGCGGCACTGCTCGCCACCCTCGAACCGGCCCGCAGCGCCGCAGCAGAGCTGTTCGGAACAGAGGTGGCCACCCGCCTGACTGCAGAAGCGTTCGCACACGCGTCCGGCCTGCTGCTGCTGCGCCACACCCGCCGTCTCAACCTCTTCCGGCTCGACGCCCGCGAACTGATGCAGAGCTATCTCACCGAACAGGTCGACCAGGACACGGTCTCCAGAACCGAGTAAGGCTCCCGACACAGGCGAACACGGTCACCCCTCTGGTGCGATGACCCGCATGCAGGGCCTCTTCTCCACACAGCGCTACCGAGAATCGCGGCACGCTGGCGAGATCCTCATCCGAGCCGGGCGAAGTCGATGATGGACTCGAAGTCGACACCGCGCAGCGTTCCGTAACCAGGGCCCCAACCGGTGCCCAATCTGGAATTGACGCCTTCTGCTTCAACCTTTCTCGGGAAGCAGGAGCCGTGTGGTTAGTGCACAAGTCCCCCTCGGACACGCACCAATGCTCCAACGAGTCCGGGTCGAGAGTCATCTCGACCCGGACTTCGTCGTTGTGGGGATGTTAGGTGAGGCGGAGGCCGACGTTGCCGTAGAGGTCGGTCTTGTCGTCGTTGTCCGCGTTGCGGAGCAGTTCGTGTGGACCACCGATCCGGGTGACGAGTTGGTGGATCCCGTCTCGGGTGAGCTGCCGTTGACCCTCGTGGCGGATGCGCCGCAACCCAGCGGTGGCCTCGGCTCGTGTCGTGCGCTCTCTGCGTCTCCGAAGATTCCCGCACCGCGTCGAGCACGGTTCCGGCACGTCGTAACGGGACAAGACAGGGCAGGTCATTTTTTCTGGTTGCGCATTTTTGCGTGGCGCGCAAGTTCGCGTGTACGGTGGGTGGCGTGGACGGTGAGCGGATCGGACTGCGCGAGCGCAAGAAGCAGGAGACGCGGCTCGCGCTGAGCTGGGCGGCCATCCGGCTCGCGGTGGAGCGCGGGCTGGAGAACGTGCGGGTGGAGGACATCGCCGCCGAGGTCGGTGTCTCCCCGCGCACCTTCAACAACTACTTCGCCGGCAAGGGCGAGGCGATCGCCGCGCGGCACCTGGAGCGGGCCCGACAGATCGCGGTGGAGCTGCGGGCGCGGCCCGCGTCCGAGCCGTTGTGGACGGCCATCACCAACGCCGCGTTGGCCCGGTTCGCGCTGGGGCAGGGCGCCGGCGAGCGCGAACCGGAGCAGCAGTGGCTCGACGGCGTGCGCTTGATGGTCTCGGAACCAGCGCTGCAGGGCGAGTTCATGAAGGCCAACGCCGCGGCTGAGGCCGAGCTCGCCGCCGCCGTCGCCGAGCGCACCGGCACCGATCCGGCCCGCGACCTGCATCCGCGGCTGGTGGCCGGAGCGGTGGGGGCTGCGATCGCGGTCGCCACCGAGCACTGGCTGAGGGCCGCCGAGCCCACTCCGATGGCACCGGTGCTGCGCGACGCGCTGCGGCAGCTCGCCGCGGGATTGCCCGTGCCGTAGTCCCGACCACCACCGGACGACGCGGTCCCACGCGTCGTTCTCCTCCGGAAGCAAGGAGAAATCCGTGACCACCGATGTCGTCATCGCAGGCGCCGGGCCGAACGGGTTGATGCTGGCCTGCGAGTTGAGCTTGGCCGGGATCCGGCCGCTGGTGCTCGAACGCCTGCCGGGGCGGACGGCGGAACACCGCGCCAACGGACTGGTCGGCCAGGTGGTGCGGATGCTCGACCGCCGGGGCCTGTACGAGCGTCTCAACGGGAATTCCGGTCCGCCGCAACCGATCCCCGCCTTCGCGTTCGGCGCGATGCGGCTCGAACTGGAGGTTCTCGACGACAACCCGATGTACGCGCTGGGCGTGCCGCAACGCCGGATCGAGCAGGTGCTGGAGGAGCGCGCCCTCGAACTCGGCGCGGAGATCCGTCGCGGGCACGAACTCGTCGGGCTGGCCCAGGACACCGATTTCGTCGCCGTCGACGTCGTCGGACCGGACGGACCGCACCGGTTGCGCGCCCGCTACCTGGTCGGCGCGGACGGTGGGCGCAGCCAGACGCGCAAGCTCTCCGGCATCGGATTCCCCGGAGCCACCAAGGACGACGTGGTCTCCCGCCTGGCACACGTCACCGTCCCGCCGTCGCTGGTGGACCCGACGACGCTCGGCCTGAACGTGCCCGGGCACGGCTTCGTACCACCGTTCATCCACCACCGCACCGAGCGCGGCGTGCTCGCCTACGCCCCGTTCCCCGGGGGAGCACCGCTGGTGTCCACGATGGAATGGTCGGCGGGCCCCACCGACCAGCCGATGACGGTGGACGAGCTGCACGCGAGCGCGAGCCGCGTGCTCGGTGCCGACCTGCCGCTCGGCCCGCCCGAGGGCGACGGCCCGCACCAGCTGCGCCGGTTGGCCAGCGGCAACACCCGGCTGGCCGACCGGTTCCGGGACCGCCGGGTGCTGCTGGTCGGCGACGCGGCCCACGTGCACTCGGCGATCGGCGGCCCCGGGCTGAACCTCGGGCTGCAGGACGCCGTGAACCTCGGCTGGAAGCTCGCCGCCGAACTGCACGGCTGGGCCCCGCCCGGGTTGCTGGACAGCTACGAGACCGAACGGCGAACGGTGGCCCGGCGGGTCGTCATGCACACCCTGGCCCAGTCCGCGCTGCTCTCCCCCGGCGACGAGATCGGCGCGCTGCGGGAGCTGTTCGGCGAACTCCTCCACGAGCCGCGCAACGTGCAGCACATCGCGGACCTGATGTCCGGCGCGGACGTCCGCTACGAGATGGGCATTGACGCCGAGCACCCGCTGGTCGGCCGGTGGGCGCCGGACCTGCGGCTCGACACCGCCGGCGGATCCGTCCGGCTGGCGGAGCTGACCGCGGATGCCCGGCCGCTCCTGCTGGACACGACCGGCTCGCTCGTCGACGCGCTGTCCGGCTGGCGGGACCGGGTGCAGGTCGTCACCGGTCGCGCCGACACCTCGACCACCGCGATGCTCCTCCGCCCGGACGGCTACACGGCCTGGGCGTCGAACGACGCCCGACCGGACGCCCGATCCCTCCGCGAGGCCCTGACCAAGTGGTTCGGCCCCGCCACAGCAGGTGCGTGACCACGCTCCGGGAGGAATTCCTCGGACCCGGCCCCCTCCTCGTCCGTGCGGGATCTTCCAGCGCGACGCCGGGTGGGCGGGCAGCGGATTCGGGTCTCACCCAGCTGATTCAGGGCCTGGGGACGCCGCGACCGACCCGGAGGGGGTCCGGGTGGCGCACGAGCCACCCGGCCACCGCACATCGGCCGGGCGGCTGCTGGACGGAATCGCGCGGGGAAGACAGCCTTGGGGACGCAGGAGGTCCACGAGGACGAGGAGCCACGGGTGCGATTCGGCGTCAACGTGCTGAACTTCGGGCCGGGCACGGATCCGTCGACGCTGCTGGGCTGGACCCGGTACGCGGAGGATCGCGGGTTCGGCTTCGCGATGATCTCCGACCACGTCGCGGTCACGCCGGACGCGGCCGGACCGTACCCGGCGCCGTTCTACGACCCGTTCACCACGCTCGCCTGGCTCGCCGGGCAGACCGAGCGGATCGAGCTCGGCACGACGGTCGCGATCGTGCCGTACCGCCACCCGCTGCACACCGCCCGCGTCACCGCCAACATCGACCGGTTCAGCGGCGGGCGGTTCCTGTTCGGGGCCGGGATCGGCTGGGCGCGCCAGGAGTTCGAGGCGCTGGGGCTGCCCTTCGAGCGCCGCGGCCGGATGACCGACGAGTACCTGGAGGTCCTGACGCGGGCGTGGACCGAGGAGACGCTGTCGTTCCACGGTGAGTTCGCGTCCTTCGACGAGGTGTCCACCGGCCCGCTCCCGACCCGCCGTCCCCCGTTGTGGGTGGGCGGCAACGGGCACGCGGCGATCCGCCGGGCGGTGCGGTTCGGCGACGCGTGGCACCCGTTCAACCAGCGGGTCGCGTGGCTGCGCGACGAGGGCGTGCCCGCGCTGCTGCGCGCCGCCGAGGACGCCGGTCGCGCGGCGCCCGGCTTCGCGCCGCGGCTTCCCCTGCTGCTCACCGATTCCGCGCTGGACGACGACACGCGCCTGGCCGGGCAGGGCACGCTGGACCAGGTTCGCCGGGACCTCGGCGGGCTCGCGGAGCTCGGCGCGACGCACGTCCTGTTCGACACCTACCCCGGCACCCCGGACGAGATGCGCTCGCAGGAGGCGGACCACCGGATGCTCGACGCGCTCGCCGCGCACATCCTCGACTGACCACGCCCGGGTCGGCGAGTGGGTCCCGGGCCGCGGACTTGGGCCCACGCCGGACGACTCGCGGGGCCGGGCCGCCGTCGGTCGTGCACCGGGTTCGCTCGGCAGGCCACGCTCGTCACGGCGGGTGATCAACGGCGATCTCCGCTGCCTTGCGGTGCGCACCCGGGCTGGGCGAGGAACATCCTGCGCCGGGCATCGCCGGAGGCGGTGCCGGGGGGGGGGGGGGGGGGGGGGCCGGGCCGCCGCCGAGCTGCGCGCCCGCTACGGCGGCGAGAGCGCCCCGGCGCGCCGCGGGCGCGGCGGGGTCGGGG